>JAYRWZ010000087.1:0-4737 GCA_041917875.1 Chloroflexota bacterium
AGCATCTTTTTCAACTTCTTCTTCTAAAATTGTGTAGTCAAGTTCGGATAGGTTATTTTTTTTCAAGAGGATATGGCGAAAGAGCATTTCGATGGCATGTCGAATTTGTAAACGGTTAAGGATATTGTTCAGCACGAGTTTTTGAAAATCCTGCGGCGATAACTGTTTGTCGGGAATATCAATGATTTCGATGAGCAAAGCAATATCTTTTTTCGCTTTTTCCAACTGTGTAAGCTGTTTATGTCTCTGCTGTAACTCCGCTTCGTCGGCTAATCCGGCTTCATTCCATCTATTGATGAGTGCTGTTATTGCATTTGTTCTTTTGTCAATAATCTCGATCCATTGACTGGGATTATGGAAGCGCCTGTAATCGGTAATGCGCAGCAATCTTGCCACTTCATCTATAGTTGCCGCCGCCTCTCGTTGTTGTAAAGCAATTGTTTCATGATTAGAGTTATCCGACTGAAAAAAATGAAGATATGGACTTGATAGTGCTCTGCGAATATCGCGTACTCTCCATCCGCGCAAACCCACATCAATCACCGAAAATATAGCAGAAACCACAGGTGCTTTAGCCAAACCATAACGATCTGTGATGTTGAGTGGTATAGCAAGTTTTTTGAAATACTCACGGAAAAGGGGAGTATAAATTTCCGGTTGTCGAACAGCGACCGTAATATCGCCCGGTTGGTATTGTTCATTCTGAATATAATGCTTTATCAATTTACCTATTGATTCTACTTCACTTAGTCGGTCTTGAGTTTCCCAAACGGACACGAATTGAGCAAAAGACTCATTGTTGATAGGTCTTTCCGTATTAAAGAGCCATCGTCGCAAACATGGGACAGGGGCTAAATGTTGTGAATTGTCAAGAGTAATGTTTTGAACAGCTGTATCTGCCGAATATGTCATATATCCCTGAGAAGCCAGTTGTTGTATCATAGCTTGGACATTTCCGAATAATGGTCCATTATCTTCTGAAAATTCAATGGAGATTATTATAGGATATGTTTGCAGTGCCATTGCGCTCAATAAAGCGGTTTCCGGTTGCGAAAACTCAGTAAATCCGGAAATATATAGAAATACACTATTGTCAAGGAGTGATGTAAGATAGTGCTGATTATTGCTCAGATATTCAGTAAGTTTATTTGTGAGCGTAAAATCGTCCGAGATGTTTTCTTGCAACTTCGATTCATAAAGCGTGTATAGAGTCAGTATGTCGGTCAGCTTCTTTTGTGCTAATTGGGAAGTATCCTTGAGATTGTGAAGATCTTGCCTTAGTTTTTCAGGAGTAATTCCATCTTTTTTTAATCCTTGTACAACATTCTTTAACCGTTCAATGATTGGCAATGAAAGATGCTCATCGGCAATGCGATAGTAGAGGAGTTCTGATTGTTCGACAACTTCTTCAAACAGTGCTAGTTTATAGGCATCGCTTACAATGTGAATATTCGCAAAATCGTTGATACTTGCAGCCAAGTATTGGACAAAAGTCGAAAGAGTGAAAATAGGAGGGGATTTTACTGGTTTCTGCGATGCCGTAAACTGATAACGTATAGTTTCTCTTTGCATCAAACGTTGAAGCCTTGCGGTCGGTACAATGCGTAAACACTCGCCTGTTTTGTCGCTTTTTGAAAGTGATTCTTGAAGATTTGCTGTAAAAGCAGCATGATTGCAAAGTAAAAGTGCCATGACGAGATGTTCAATAAAAGCTAATATTTACAGAAATTTATGATTCCAAATTACGACAGACTTTTCTATTTGAGGAAAAAATTTTGCAAAAAAGTTTGGTAGAAACGATAAATTCCGTATTTTTGCGAACCGAAAATAATCGGGCGGTTAGCTCAGCTGGTCCAGAGCGCCTGCCTTACAAGCAGGATGTCGGGGGTTCAAATCCCTCACCGCCCACAATCTAAAGCGATATAACTCAAAAAGTTATGTCGCTTTTTTATTTGTTTTCATGGACTTAGCTGTATTTGGCTGTTTTGTGTTTCTATTCGTTTTCCCGATAATACAATAGATTTCCAGCGTTTCTAATATCTGTTAATCTGTGCATTTTGTGTGCAGTAGCATTCTGTCATTCTGTGATGTTAGCAATCGTGTATTCGTCCTCATGTGCGAAAGGTGGACTTTCTGCAAGGATATGTGCGATGTTCTCCGCATCAAACATTGACAAATCGTTCATCTCGGTATCAAATAGATTTCGCAAAATGTCTGCCGTGTTATTGTGTGCAATCATCTGTGTATGAAGAAGAAAAGCCAGATTGTTGTCTTTGAGTAGCGTTTCCTCACTTTGTTGTCCGACGTGCTGAACAATGGCATAACTAACAACTTGACTGACGGCTATGGAGTGCCGTAGCTTTAACCAAATACTGTGGTCTTTGAGATGGTTAATAAGTTCTTTTTCTGTGATTGAGTTCACAGATTGTTGCGTACCGTGTACGCCGTTTGTTGAATTACTCATACAAACCCCTAAAATAAAAAAGTCATAAGTGTTGCTGTGGTTAAATAGAAACCATCATACCCTCACGGAGTATGAACACTTATGACATCTTAAATTTTATCTATTTATTACAGCACTACAAACTTACATAAACATTTTCAATTATACAAATTTATTTTTTGTAAGTCTTTATTTGTTCGTGATTTGTTCGTAGTGTTATTCGTGGTTTTGTTCGTATTAGTCTATTTCTTTGTTAAACTCAAAAAGAACAGTTCTTTCTGCATTTTCCGGCTTTTCCCATAATATAACGTTATTTGTATCTTTAAGTATTTTCATATCACCTTTAATTGTAATAATTTCATCTCCACCACCAACAGTATAAGTCCCTTTAAGTGCAATTATTTGTAATTTGTAATCAACTTTATCAGGCACTTCATAAGGTTCGGTAACAATAAAAGAAACAGAATCTTTGCCGTAAAACATTAACAATGAATTACTCCACCAATCAGCCCCAGAACGAGGCAATGTAGCTGCGCCTGTCCATCCATAAAAAAAATTTTGTAAAGTGTCAGGAACAACACTTTTAATTAAGCGATTGTAAAAATACGGAGATTTACTTACTTCATTTGTTTGCCCATATAATGTAGTGTTTACAATGTGTTGTCCTACCATAACTCCAAAACGTGTTGTGTAAATTGCTTTTTTGTTAAACAATTTGTAAGGATTTGTTTCTTTGGGTATTTCTTTAATGTCCGGCGGAGCGGTCGTTGTTTTTTCTGTGCAAGAAAGAAGTGTGAGTGTTGCGATTGCTGCAACAAAGATTTGTTTCATAGATAACTCCTACAAATAAATAAGTTATGAATTGAGCAATAGTTCTAATTGCTCGGTTGGATATTTCAAATAATGTTGTTGAATAATGCGAATTTCACAGCGTGCTGCTGATGCGATGTCAAAAATATTCATTTTTTTGTTATGAACAATAAGCCGTGTGATAAAAGTTTTACGAAATTCGTGAAATGACCTTCCATCACGTTCTATATTTGCGTTTTTCATTGCCGTATAAAGTGCTTGACGTAACCGTGAATCACTTTCTTGACTCCATTTGAACACTTTGTTTTGCAATGGTTTTCTCGGTATTTTTTCAAGAATTTTATTAACTTGCTCACTTCGGGAAATTAACTGTATAGAACGTTTATCTTTACTTTCAATTTCAATAATATCTTTTTTTACTGCGTTCCATGTCAATTCTAACACTTCATGAATCCTCATACCTGTTGCGACCATAATTTCAATACAAAATGCTAAATCTTTGTATGTTTCATCTTGACGTAATTGTTCGCAAATTGCTTGTATTTCCTCTTCATTATAGACACGTATCGGCTTTTTTGGTGCATTTTTTATCATTTTTTTAAGACGTGATAATCGAACAGGAAAAGAAATATACCCTTCTTCATACAACCAATGAACAAATACACCAGTACCACGCACATAAATTGCCAATGTTGCTGATGATTTTGCTTGTCTTGTTATCATTTCTTGAATATTTAATTCGAGCCATGATATTGTTACTCCATTCCGTCGTTCTACTTTATGAACAGGAAAATCAATCGGAAAAAATGCTTTGTAAGAACATTCATACCATTCGATTGTTTTTTTATCTCTACTTTTTTTCTTTTGCGCCAAGAACTTGTCAAATGCTTGCGAAACGGTAAGAGTGTCTTTTTCCGGCTTAATGTTGAACCTGTGATTCCTTTCTTCCTCGTTTAGTTGTTTGAGTATCTTCCTGGCTTCGCTTTTTCCATATTCGGTGTTCGGCAGCCCTGTCGAAACTTGTTTTCCCTTAAAGGTTATATACAATTTTTCTTTGTTTGACGATGTTTTACGTACAATGATTGAGCCGGATATATTGCGTACTTTCATAGAATTATGTATTTTTGTATTACGACAAGGGAGGTAAGACTCCTTTCATGTTTACTCATCATAAAATCAACACGGCATAATCAAGGGGAGAATGTCGTGTTTTTTGTTTGTTCGTATCATTGTTCGTATCTTTGCGCTCCATGCTTTAGCTTTCTTGCTAAAAAAACAAACTGCGGAGTAGTTATGTGATTGAGTAATTAAGGGTACACGGTAACATTGCAAGATGTTACCGTGTTTTTTTATACCAAAATTCTTGTAAATGACACAACTACACCAATTACTTTAATGTTTGGAGTAATAATTATTGATTCTGATCTGTGACCGGACGGTGGAACAGTTTCCAAAAGTCCATTCCTAAACAGCCGAATCACTAA
>JAYRWZ010000088.1:0-2261 GCA_041917875.1 Chloroflexota bacterium
AATAGATATCTTGCTTGAAGTACCACAGCACTGACACTAAAGTTCCCATTTGAATCACCGCCATGAATGTTGTCCATTCTTCCGGATTTTGTGGACTAATCAAACCCGTATAATATGCATAGAGGGTCAGGTGTGCTGTGCTGCTGATTGGTATAAACTCTGTCAAACCTTGTATAAGACCAAGTACTATTGCATGGAGAATATTCATAGATATTGTAAATTAGTTTTCAAAAGAATAAATATACATCAAATACCACATAAAAGCGTCATACAAATCACCATCAATATGATAATGATACACATGAACAAAAATCTCTTTTCTCGTAATCGGAAAATTGCACTTCATAAGACTGTTTTCGACTGGTTTGCTCATCATCAAAAAAAGTTGCCATGGAGATCAAAAACTCCGAATCCTTATATCGTGCTGCTTTCCGAAGTAATGTTGCAGCAAACGCAGACGTCGCGAATTGTCGAAAAACTACCACATTTTCTGAATCAATTTCCAACATTACAGTCTCTCGCACAAGCAACAAATAAACAAATCATACTTGCTTGGCAAGGTCTGGGTTATAATAACCGTGCACTTCGGTTACGAGATTGCGCCAAAATTATTGTTGAAAACCATCACGGAGTCATTCCGGACAATATTGATACATTGCGTACATTACCCGGCATAGGTGCATACACCGCATCGGCAATTGCAAGTTTTGCTTATTTTCACAATGTCCCTGTCGTTGATGTAAATATCAAGAGAATATTTTCCCGGTTATTACATAATGTTACCAATAATCATGACATAGTCTCGGAAAAAGAAGCATGGGAAATAGCAAAAACATTGCTGCCCGACAATCACGGTAATATATGGCATCAAGCATTGATGGATATAGGGTCTTTGTTTTGTACTGCACGATTACCTCGATGTCTTGAATGTCCGCTCTCTTCGTTTTGTCAATCGGCTTTTACTATCGTTGAAAGCAAGAAAGCAAGAAAATCTGAACCTATGCACCGCTTTGTTCCTCATAGAATTTGGCGCGGAAAAATAATCGAATTATTGCGGAAATCGCCTTATCACAGCGTAGATGAACAGACAATTCTTCACGCTCTATTTCAGGATAATCAGACCGATACAGACATTGACTTTTTGCACTATATACTACAAAAGTTAGAGTTAAACAACCTCATTGAACTAAAAAAATCAGATCACAAAGTTATAGTTTGTTTGAAAGAATAAAAAAATATGGTTATGAAATCGTTTTCTGCGAAATCATTATTCCGAGTTGTTCAATACGGTAGCGCAATTTTGCTCGGCTAATCTCCAAAACTTTAGCGGCTTTGATTTGATTGCCATCGGTCAGTTTTAATGTTTGGATTATTAAGTCTCTGATAACATTGGACATAGTGGCACCTGTCGGCGAAATTTCCAAATAATGGTGACCGGGCAATAAGTCTTTCGATGAACGCACATCTTTTCCTTGAATTGCCTGTGGTCTTAAAAAAGACAATGAATCTTTCGAGATAATATTTTCTGTTTCCAATAAACAGACTCTCTCAATGACATTGCGTAATTCTCTGACATTGCCTTTCCATAAATAATTGGTTAAAGTATCAGCGGCTTCGGGTGTAAATCCCGTAATCTTTTTTCCGAATTTCTCATTGAATTCTCGGACAAAAGCTGTGGCAAGTAAAATAATATCTTCGCGTCTTTCGCGCAAAGAAGGCAAATCAATCATTGCAACGTTTAAACGATAGAATAAATCCTCACGGAATTTTCCTTGTTCAACTAATTCTTCCAAATTACGATTAGTGGCGGCAACAACCCTTACATCCACAGTGACTTCTTTTGTACCGCCCAAGCGATAAAATGTTCTTTCTTGTAAAACACGAAGCAATTTTACCTGCATTTCCATACTTAGTTCGCCGACTTCATCTAAAAATATTGTACCGTGATTGGCTTGCTCAAAGCGCCCTTGTTTCACTTTTTCGGTTGCCCCTGTAAAGGCACCTCTTTCATAACCAAACAACTCATTTTCTGCTAATTCACGTGGAATAGCACCACAATTTATGGAAATAAACGGTCCCTTGTTTCTTGCAGAGTTTTGATGGATAAATCGAGCAATAAGTTCTTTACCAGTGCCTGATTCTCCTAAAATTAAAGAAGTGGTGTCATCCGAAGAAGCGACAATTTTGGCAATTTGTAAAGCACGAGAAATACCCGCCGACACTCCAAGAATTTGTGCCGAATGTTCACGATGCAATCTTTC
>JAYRWZ010000089.1:0-6166 GCA_041917875.1 Chloroflexota bacterium
GAAGCCGAGTGGTGCCTGTATTGATGACATATCGTCCGGGTTTTGCTACTTCGCCGGTAATGGCTACTTCATCATACATTCGAGTGGATAACTTCTTTCTTACAAAAATCTTATCGCCCGATTGCAATTCTAAGTCTCCCTCATACATTCCTTGCATATCTATCGTTTTATCGCGCCAATGGCTCATATTCACTATTGCCAGCAATGTACTTTCCTTTCCATTATATCGATAAACTTCAACAGAATCAGTATTTGCAAAATAAGTCGTCCAACCGGCAAAACTAAGAGCATCTGAGACTTTATCACCTACTACAAACTCAAACGCTACCGGTTCGTTTACTTCTCCACTAACACGTATTGCATTATCATTTTGTGAAAAAGGAACATAAACTATATCGCCTCCTTGTAAAAAAGGATTGTTTTTTTTATCTCCATACGAATAAAATCGCTGTAAATCGCTCATAAAGGTCTCTCTGTCATTGCGACGTATTTGAATTTTTCGCATGGACGATTGTGTAGTAAGACCTCCGGCTCTGTCTATGAGTTCATGTAAACGGTCAGCAGGCGTGGCTGTTAATGTGCCGGGTTTTCGTACTGCTCCTAAAATATGAACCTTAAACGTGCGCATTTCCATCAAAGAAATATCAATTGACTGAACTTTTAATATCTCTTTTACTTTTTTTTCAATGGATTTTTTAGCTTGAGTGATGGTTTGATTATTCACGGATACTGCGCCAACTTCTGGTAAAATCACCGTGCCGTCAGGCATCACAGAGAGTGACAAGGTCATGGTATTGACTTTTTGCAGAAACACCGCCAGCCCATCCCCTGGTCCTAAGATATATTCGTCAGGGTTGATTGCCTGCTCAAGCACGCCACTACCTTTGACTGTATTTTCTGTAACCTGCTTTACAGCCGAAGTGTCATAGCTGCCCGGTGACGCAAGTCTAAACTTCGGTATTCGTACATTCTGCATTTGTGCCGTACCGCTGTTTAAAGAAAGTCCCAATGTTACTACAAGTACAAGAATTGCGCGCATTAGTGTATATACAATCATAGAAAGAAACTATCAATAGATGAGAATAGATGTACAAAAATAGATAAAAGCTAACGTACAAGAGACCTCGTGTTCTATGAACATAACAGCTTTTTATCGTAATTTAGTTTATGAACAGACGCAAACCTCTCACAATTCTTAATTATGCCGTCAATGGCTTGGGCATGGGGCACATAACACGTCTCATTGCAATAAACACTCATATTAGAAGACTTTGCGCTATTATCAACAAGCCGGTAATATCATTGTTTCTCACCACCAGTGAGGCCGATACAATTGCCCATAGACATTCATTTCCTGCTTATAAAATTCCTTCAATGACATTAGCCGAAGAAGGTAAGATACCACAAAAGTTATACAAAACGCTCTCACGGCATTGGGTATGGAATGCATTTGCTTTGTGGCAACCCGACATTTCAGTGATTGATACATTTCCCACAGGCAGCTTTGGCGAGTTACCCGCAGTCCTACAGGATTCTCCTAGAAATGTCTTTGTGTATAGATCTGTTCGAGAAGAACAAGAGAGCAAACCGTCTTTCATAGATGCAATCAAGTTATACGATAAAGTGATTCGTGTGCAAGAACCATATCACGTGTTTAGCCACAGTCTGGAATCTGTTAGCGAGACCAATGTCACTGTATCTCCGATTATACTTGAAAAGCGAGTGGCACACATAATACCGGAGCATAGGACAAAACATATCTTAGTAATAGCCGGAGGCGGAGGTGATTCAAACTCAGGATTATTCTGGCAAATGATGCTTGATCTTAGTGAAAAAATTCAGGACAGACTCTTTATTTTTGCTATTGGTGCATTGTACCGCGGTTCAACACCAAACAGAAAGAATGTGCTCTGGGTTAATTCTGAACTTACCTTACATCATTATACAGAATGTGATTTTGCGATTTCTGCCGGTGGTTTTAACTCTGTTTATGAACTGATATACTATGGTGTTCCAACACTTTTTTATGAGCAGACACGAAAATATGACGATCAATATCAACGGATTATACATTTAGAAAAGATGGGACTATGCAGGTCTGTGAACATCGAAAATATGAGCTCAGTAATGGAGGCAATCTTAAACATGGATGAATACCAATGCAAACTGATTCGCTCTGCTCTATCAAAACTTACATGGCACAATGGTTGCATTAAAGCCGGTGAAGCGATCGTAAGTGACTATGTAAAATCAGATGTTTTAGACGATGCTTCTTCTATTGTACAAACACTGTCTTCTTTTTGGAAAACACTATCTTTGGAAGAAGAGCTGCTGTTCTTGGATACATTATATACATCCGGTTCATTGACGAAGTCATCAGGTTTAGAGAGAACTAACGAAGAAATAGTTAACAGCTCACTCATATTTTGGAATAACTTTGCACAACAGCCAATAAGTGCAACCGAAAAACGCATTATTCTTAAAGAATTGAGAAAGAAAAGTTCTCACAAACCTTCATTCATAAATACTTTCTACACTGAATTTTTACAAATTTTACAAGACAATTAACATGAAATACTCAACCTTCAGAAAAATTCGCTTATCAGCTATCATCGGTATTGGTGTAACGTTGTTAATAATTGTTTTTAACGTTTTACCGGAAAAAAAGCAAAATGTGAGTGATATTCCACGTCAGACCAAACAGCAAATCACAGAACAAACATCAGACGATATGCTCACAGCAATTGACGGAAAAATCATAAATATACAAAAGATTTCCGTAGAAAAAAATATTGACAAATCCGGCAAAAACTACAAATATTACAAAAAATATGCCGACTTTATAATTGATATGCGCTGTGATTTTTCAAAAGGATTTTCATATTGGAATCGTATTAAAGTTGATCTCGATAAAGATAAACAGTATGATGAAAAATGGACTTTCACCGAAAACGGAAAAATCCGTAAAGCGGTATCGTCCAATGACGATGAAATTTACGACTCCGAATATGAGTTAGTCAATAACAAATGGATTCGGCGATAATTGTTTAGCCCAAAATCTCATCAATATCTTTATCCGTGGCTATAGGTAAGGTAACACAGACTGTTGTTCCCTTGTCCACAGCAGATTCAACAATAAATGTACCATTATAAAGTTCGACTAATTTTTGAGTAATCGCCAATCCCAAACCGGCACCTTGTTGTTCATAGAGATGTCTGTCAAATTGTGCCAGACCTCCGATATTTTTAACCTGCTCAGCTGTCATTCCTCTTCCATTATCTATAATTTTAATGGTATAAGTGTAATTTTTGGTAAACGAGCTTACTTCTACTTTCGAATCGGGCGCAGAGAATTTGAAAGCATTTTCCAATAGCTCTTCAACTATCTTGCTCAAATAGACGCTAGAGCATAACAATGTTGCATCTTGAATATTAACAACAACATCAGCGGAACGTTTGTTTTGACCGGCAACGATCGTGCACATATCACGAATAACATCTTCACTCGAATGAGTGAGCATACGTTTAAACTCAGGCACGGATTGCTTATCTCGGGAAACAAATTCTAATTTTGAATATAACAAAAAGTTTTCAATGAGTCTTTGCAATCTTCTTCCGGATTGATTTATTTCTTTTAACATATCAAGGGCTTCTTCTTGCGAAAAAACCTCAAGATTATTCATCATAATATTCGACAGCCCCAAAATACCGTTTAATGGCGTTAAGAACTCATGAGGTAATGAAAAAGTCAGATTTGTTCTTAATTCATTGAGTTTTACATTTGCTATTTCTTCAGCATTTGATTTTTCGGCACTTGCTCTTTGTAATCGGGCATTAACTGCTTCAATAAGTTCATCAATTTCAAAAGGTTTTGTCAGGTAATCGTCTGCTCCCAAATTCATACCCTGCCTTATGTCTGATTTATCCGCTTTCGCAGTTAAAAACAAAAAGGGTATTGTTGAGGTTTCTTTTGTCGCACGTAACTCTTCAAGCACTCCATAGCCGTCCAACTCCGGCATCATCACATCAGAAATAATTAAATCAGGAATTACTTTTTTTGCTTCATCTACACCCTTACGACCATTATTCGCAGTGTAAACATCATAACCGTTTACTTGAAGAATAAGTACAATACCTTCACGTACCAAGTCCTCATCTTCGATAACTAAAACTTTATAATTTGTCATTTTTTTACCTTATTAGTAATTGGAATCATCACTGATATTTTTGTACCAACATTTTCTAAAGACTATACATGAATCGAACCATTTTGTAAATCAACAGCATTCTTAATGATTGCCATTCCGAGTCCGGTACCGGAAACATTACCAACATTATCTGCTCTAACAAAAGCTTCAAATATTTTTCCGTCTTGTAAATATTTTTCAGGAATACCTATCCCTTTATCTTTCACAGTGATATGTAATTCTTGTTGAACAGTGGCCATTTTCACTTCGACGACAGACTCAGCAGATGAATATTTTAAAGAATTGGAAACCAAATTATAAAGAACTTGTCGCAAGAGTTTTTCATCAAGGTGAACAGTATCTTGAGGAATATCGAGTGTGTATTGTATCTCTCTTTTAAAGTCATACGATGCTATCAAATCTGTAATGATATCTTTTGCAAGCGTTTTAACATCACATTCATGAGGATTAAACATCAAAAAACCGGATTGACTTTGACCGATAAGTAAAGCGTCATTAAGAAGATTGGTCATTCTTTTCACGCCAATTTCTATATTGTCTAGGTATATTTCTTGTTGTTCATCCGACCATTGTCGGCGATATTTTTTCATTAATTGAGCATAAGAAAGTATGGTCGTGAGCGGAGTGCGGAACTCGTGAGAAATCATTGATATAAAATTTGTTTTCAAATCATGTAATTCTTTTTCTTTTACCAATAACTTAAGAATATCCGCTTCTGCCTCCTTCTGCACAGAAATATCCGTAACCGCTGTGACATAATACATCGCATTATCTTCTCGCATTAATCTTGAGGAAGTAATATATATAAATTTCTTCTTGAGTGGTGTTTGTATTTCAACAGTAGTTCCGTTTACATTTTCATAAAATGAATCGTTTGTCAAATGATCCCAGCCATTAGCATCGCGAATCTGGGTTTGAATCATCTGAAGCAAGCTATTTTCATGATTGCGTGTATCGTCAATATCAAATATTTTTCCAAACTCTTTGTTAATCCGAATAATATCACCGGCTTGATCCGATAAACACAAACCAATGCCAACGGTATCGAAAATCAAGGAAAGCATATTCTCGGAATCAAAAAGTGCTTGTTCTATTTTATTACGTTCCGAAATTTCTGACTCAAGTCGCGACACTATTTTTTCAAGTTCTTTAGTTCTTTTCTTCACTTGGTCATCTAAGCTCAGATTTACACGATGCAGTTTTTCTTCAAATTCTTTTCTTTCGGATATATCAACAAAACTCTCAACAATATACTCTCTGCCATCTAAATTAACAATAGTACTTGTACGCATAAGCGGTATTATCACTCCATCGGATTTAATAAGAGCTGCTTCACGAATGACAAGTGTTTCATTGACTTCTGCTGATTCATTATCTATAAATTGTAAGAATTTATCACTGTTTTTATGTAACACATCTTCTTGCGAGCTTCCTATCAATGTTAATGCTGCAGTATTCGCCTCAACAATCGAATGCGTGTGTGCATCAACCAATACAATCCCAATAAGTACATTATCAATGATTGATTTTAGTTTGAGTCGAGTCTGATTAATAAGTAATGTTTGCGCAGCAACTATTTGCTCTACGAAAAGTTGAGTTGTCTTAAGTTCAACACTTAGATTAACTACCTCGATCTGCGCACCTAAAGAAGCACCTAACACTAATAAAATATTCAGACTTTCATCATTGATGTTTTCAGATTTTTCTGATGCAAATTCGGCTAAAATAAGACCTTCAATAACGGTTGAAGCAATAACGGGAATTATTACTGCATTGGTCGAATCATCCAAATGACAAATTGTCGGTTGAATATTCTGTAAAACATTTGCTATTGATCCATTTTCTATTAATTGTTGAAAGATATCATCTTTTTCCTCCAAAAGATTATTTTTCGGATAGATATACCTTGGTTGAAAATTAAATGATACGGTATCCATCGAAAAAAAAGTGAGAGTATC
>JAYRWZ010000090.1:0-14398 GCA_041917875.1 Chloroflexota bacterium
CCGGGTCAGGTCGATCGGGTGGTCGGTGGCCAACTCGGTGTACATCCGTTCATCCAGCTTGCCGTAGCTGGATCCGCCGGTGCCCAGGGCTTTGTAGCCGCCGTTGCATTCGGGGAGCTTTTGTTTGATGATGTCGGCATTGATGGTAACACCAAGGTGGTTTGCTTGTCCTGTGAGGTCTGCGCTGATATGATAGTCTTTATCGGTTTTGAATGCGGGGTTTCTCAGATAACACCAGAGTATAGTCGCCATGCCCAGGTCATGTGCCATTGCAAAAGCATTTGCGACTTCGACAATTTGTCTGCTGCTTTCGGGTGATCCGAAATAGATAGTAGCACCAACTGCTACTGCTCCCATGTCGGCGGCGTTTTTGATAGTTCCAAACATGATTTGGTCAGCTTTGTTGGGGTATGTCAGGAGTTCATTGTGGTTGATTTTGACGATAAAGGGAATCTTGTGGGCGTATTTTCTCGAGACGCTTGACAAAACGCCGAAGGTAGAAGCTACGGCATTACATCCACCTTCGATAGCGAGCTTGACAATGTTTTCAGAGTCGAAGTAAATGGGGTTTTTAGCGAAGCTGGCACCTGCGCTGTGTTCTATGCCTTGATCGACGGGTAGTATAGACACATATCCGGTACCGGCGAGCCGTCCTGAGTTATTGATCCATTGTAAGCTGCGCAGTACTTTATTGTTTCGGTCACTGATGGCGAAGTAATTGTCCACGGATGCGGGGCTTGGCAGATGCAATGCCGCCGCGGGTATAGTTTTTGAAGTATGATGGAGGTAGTAGTCAGCTTTATCGGCAAGATAGAAAGCAATAGAGTTTAATGTAGCCATAGAATCTCCGAATTACAGAAGTGATAAAATGTTGATTGCAATATAGTAAAAGTTATCTTGATTGAGCCAGAGAAACGCAAAAAGGCATCAGAAATGGTTTCTAATGCCTTTTATACGATTGATGAACGGAGTGATTACTTCGCTACGTTCATGACTTGAGTAAATGAATAAGGACCGCATGTATAGATGACATGGTATAAGCCATTCGATACTGCTGATAAATCCACTACAGAAGAATAATTGCCTTGCTCTAATTTGGAATCAATCACTGTCATGACTGTTTCGCCAAGTTGATTGACGATCACGATAGAAGCAGGTGCATCAATACCGACAGTGAAATCAATCCTTGCTGTGCTAAAGGTAGGATTGGGGAATATCTGCGGTGCATTGATAGAAGTTCCGGGAGTTACTAATCTTCCTTGTGCAAAGCATACCTCTTCAGATTTGTACGTTGCTTGCGAACCGGTTACGGGGGTCAAACAAGCAGCATACTTTGTAGGGAAGGTGATAGCACTGGTAATAGTTCCTGAGAGCGACTTTCCGAGCAGAACATCTAAAGCAAGCGAGAATATGTTTTGATTACCCGGTGAAGGAAGCACACCTTTGCCTTTAATAGAAAGCACTCCATTGGATTTGTTTTCTGTTGGTGTTTCCCAAGCTACGCCATTTGATAAGGAAGTTAAGCTGTTTGGTTTGTAATTGAACATTGTCGGCTCATAGTTGAGAGTAACGATAATGTCATCAATATTCAATGAGCTTATATTAGCACCCGCTTCTACTGCAAATGTGAAAGTTTGTGGAGCACCGATTTTAATTGGTTCAATCTTATTGGGCGACATAGTGAGCTTCAGTGAAGTGCTTGTGGCTTCTCCGGTGAGAGCATATTGCGTTTCACCGAGTCCTTGAGTTGTGAAGCGTAATGTAGTTGCGAGCGTCCCTGTTGCTTGAGGCAAGAAGGTAATCTTCCAAGTTCCTTTTGTATTGCGAGGTATAACTTGCGAAGCCGGCTCAATAATAAATGACCCCTGATCTCCATTGATAATATCTGCCGTGACAGTGATGTCTTCATTAGGATTAGCTGTTGTCGGGAACTCGAAAGTCGGATTTACTTTTGTGTCGCAGACATAAATTGATCCCATTTGTATGACAGAACCTTCGGGCAATCCTGTTCCGCAAATATCAATAGTTTTTGTTGTTTCAGTTGCATCAGAAGTTACGGTGACGGTAGCCGTTCTTGCGCCAATACCGGCAGGAGTGAATTGCATAGGTATAGTGCGTGTTTCATTAGGAGTTAATGTGAACGGAACAAAGGCTGTTGTGAGCGTAAATTCTGTGTTTGGATTGATAGTGATATTCGTGACATTCATATCAAAGTTACCGTCATTCTTAATTGTCACAGCATTTTGCTTGGTATCCGATTTTCCGATTATCACAGTAGGGAAGCATTCTCTTTCAAGAGTGATTTTCGGTTCACAGCCATTACCTGTCAAAGTAGATCTTCTTGTGATTTGCGTAACATTGTTCTCATCACTTGCTTCTATAGTTAAAGAAGCACTGTGAGTGGTAGCTGCATCTGGGAAATACTCTACTTGGAAATCAAAAGTACCTCCATTTGCTGCCACAATAGGAAAAGGAGGTGCGGAAACCAAGGCAAATCGTCCTGCAGATATATATGCTGCGTTTATTTTGATTGGTATTTGCCCAATATTTGTGAATGTCACATTTTTCGTAAGACGAGTATTTGGTCTTTGACAAGACCACGATTGATTGTCGAGTCTTCCGTCCAAAGGAGCTATGCCTTCACCACATAATTGCGTATATGTAGTATCGCAGATGATATTGGGATTAGTCGTTGCATAGAATAATCGAGCACAATCAACCCCGACAGTTTTAGGAGAGAATTCAACTTCCGCTTCAATTTTCTCCATAGGGTTTAATGGCAAAGATATAGAGTTATTTGTGACATTAACTTTTGTCGTATTAACAGTCACACTAACTAATCTAAAGCTATTATTCGGATTATTACCCAAAGAAACTCTAATAGTGCGTATTGCATTTGTTTGGTTTTCAAATACTCTTGTGAATGATTTTGTGTTTTTAGCACCAATAATAGTATTTTCAAATGTTGTGTCTCGCAGCGTGAAATTATTGCATGGAGGTAAGCCATTGACACAAACAGTAAAGTGAACAGGATCGCTGCATTCACCGATCACAGTAATATTTGCACAACGTTGTCCTACACCGGTGGGAGATACAAGAAAATCAATGCCTTGGCGGTCATTATTTTTAAGGTTTATGCCTTGCAGAGTATTATTTATTTTAAACTCGCTTGGATTAGAGTTTATCACATCTATGATTTTTGAAGTGATGTTACCTACATTTATGAGACCATTATCTGAGTTAATAAAAGTATCTAATGTATTTCCCACAGCAACTTGTCCCAATTGTATGACAGAAGCAGTATTAAGCATTGCTAATTTGGCAACTGAGATGTTAAATGGAACTGCTGACACGGAAGTGCTACCTTGAATCACGCCAAACTTGGCAATAAAACCATCTGTACTACCGGCACTTACGACATCAGCGAGACCCGTAAATTTGCGTGTGCCCGCAAAAGTTCCCACACTATATGTATTGCCATCGGAAGCATTGAGTGAAGCTGTGGGCCATAGATTTCGTAATGTTCCTGATACGCCTGAGCGCACATCTACTAATAGACCTTGTTCGTCGAACTCGGCAGTAAAATCTCTCCAGTCATTTACATTTACTGATGTGCCAAAATCGAAAATTCTTTCACCTGTTGAGACAATATATGCAATTTTGCCACGACCTTTTCCTTTAACAAATACCTTATTAGAAGCCGGATCAAATGCAACGCCTTCTCCGTACATTTCACCAAAAGCATTTGCCCTGTAGCCAAGATCGGTCACTGTTTGCACAGAACCATCGCTTCGTAACACAACCAAGAACATACTTCTTCTATCTTTATCAGTTGACTGATTTCTAATCTGTGCACCAAATTGTCCATCGCCAACAAAAAAGCCAGTTGCATAAATTCTTTGTTCAGCACCCGTTTTATTATTGCAAGCAGCGGAATACGTTTTTAACACTTTTGTTCCTGTCATTGGCGTTGCCCAGATAGCAGTACCACCGACACCACCGTATTTTGCTACAAACCCGCTAAAATCTGAATGTGGTGAAGTTAAGGAAGAAACTCCGGAACCAAAATCTATTGTTCCGCGATGAATTCCTGATACAAACAAATCATCGTTGTTAGCGCCAAGTGCAATTGTAAACATACTATCGGCTAATGTTCCTCCTGCAGCTTTAGCCCAAAGGAACTTAGAACTTGCTGCTTCGGTCAGCTTCAATTTAAATTGACTGCCTAATGGTAAGAGTTTGAGATCATCGGATTTCCATACATATTTTCCATTCGTTGCATTTGTTGTAATATTTCTCCAATTCGCTCCATTATCAATACTATAATCAATACGAATAGCTTTAGAAATTGGCTGTACACCGTCCCAAGTTATCTCAATATCCTCACAACTTGAGAAAATCGAAGAAACAGTTGGGCTTGGTTGCACTAACTGTATAGAGTTTACTCCACCAAAAAGGGAGATTTGTGGTGGAGGACATGGGATACCGGTGAACAATAAGGTTGAGGGACAATAGACTTGATTAGGACCTTGCCTGAATTCTATGGTAAAAGTCGTAGATTGCCCCTTGGGAATCAATGCCGGTAAACTTGGTGAGACTACTCGGTACGTACCGCATGGTGTCGTCGCAAATACCGGATTGCTTATAATGACATCCGACTTTTCCGCAGTTAGCGTTAATGATTGTTGTTGTGTTCCGTTTGGCGGCGGGTTACCAAAAGATAAACCTGTGTGGGATAGTCGAACGGAAGCAATCGTAGTATCCGGTGCAGTAACATTAATATCATCGGAGAGTTGTTCTTTTGGTATTGCAATCTTTACCATGCGCTGACGACTGTCTTGATTACATCCATATTCACTTGTCCATTCTAACCAGCAGGTAACTTTTTTTGAAATACTTGAAGCGATCATGCGATAAATTTCTTCCATTTGAGCTTTCGGGTCACCCTCGACAACCTCAAAAGTTCGTCCTCCTGTTGCTCGCGCCCAACGATCCAAGTAGGCGTTCATCTTGATAAAAGCAGTAACAGCAAAAAAAGTGATGCTATTGTCATTCATCTGAGTTTCTACTTCTTTGAGAAAGGCATCTCTTTTTTTATTATCTCCCGACCCCAGGATTCCCTCAGAAGGATCGCCGTCTGTCAGGAAAATGATTACTCTTCGAACATCTGGCGGACCTAGGGTCTCTTTTAATAGTTTTATTGCACCAATTCTTGGGTCCATCATAGGATTGTCATAATTCGTATTTCCTGCAGGGGTAATGACATCTATTGCTGAAATCAACTTATTCACATCTCGCGTAAAAGGTTGTCTTAGCTTCACTTCTGATTCAAATGACAGTATAGCAACAGCGGTCGAGTCAATAAAATCTACTTCTTGCACAAAGGATTTTGCACCATTTTTGATAACATCCCATCTAGTGAGACCCTGTTCATTTACTGGACGCAACATAGACCCACTATTGTCTAAAACAAGGACTACTCGCACTGCGGATCCGTCTTTTTTTGTCGAACATTGTTGTGTAAATGCATTCACAGGATAGTTTTTTGTTCCTTTTCCATTGATTGTTTCCGACAAGGTAAAATCGGCATTCGTCAAACCGGTTAATGGTTTACGTTCTTTACCGTCAGGCGAGACTTCTTCAGCTTCATAATAAGCCCGCATCTTGGGAAATTTGCTAAAATCAACAGAATTGATTCTAAATGCTTTGGTTTGTGCAAATGTAGTTGTTACACCTACACTCATCAATAGTATCATCATTGATACTATACGAAAGACATGGCGAAATGACATGAGTATAACCCTTTATATTATGTAAAATTACTTTCAAAAGTTAAACTGTGACCGGACTTTCCACATAAGACAATATCTTCTTGTCGGCATTGAGTTCTGCTAAGATCCCTAAGGGTAATGTCATTTTACTCCTGACATGACCGAAAGGTAAACCATAAACTGCCGGTACATTTAATGAACCTATTCGTGCATTAAGTACTTGTCTTAATGATGTTTTTAGTGTTGCATTCCCATTTCTCGAAGAACGTTCACAATTTTTAAACTGACCGATAGCAAATCCTCGACAAGTCTGGAGTTTGCCTGCAAGCCATAATTGTGTTAGCATCCTGTCTATCTTATATGGTTCTTCTTCTATTTCTTCAAGGAAGAGGATAGCATCACGTGTATCAATTTCATATGGTGTACCTAAAGTACTGACAATCATGCTGAGATTGCCACCCACCAATCTGCCAATGGCTGTTCCACCGGAGATTGTATGAGTAGAGTCAGTTACTGATAGAGTTTTTTCTTGTATGTTTTGTTTCGCAAAGAGTGTTTTTATGAACTGATCAGTGGTGTATGAGTCAAATTCGGAAGAAGCTACCGGTCCGTGATATGTTACAAGTTCACTCCTGTTTGTAATAGCGATTAAGAGAGCAGTGATATCGCTGTAGCCGACAATGATTTTAGGATTTTTTTTGATTGTGTCAAAGTCGAGTAAAGGCAAGATTCTCATAACACCATATCCACCACGGGCGCACATAATACAATCAATATCTTTACGTTCAACAAATTCCATAAACTCTGCCGCTCTTTCTTCATCAGGCGCTGAAAGATAGCCATTCTTTTTGTACAATGCTTGACCGACAATGACATTTAAGCCCAAGGACTTGAGAAGCGAAATATTCTTCGTAGCATCGCCCGGGTTAATCCCGCTAGCAGGAGCAGTAACAGCGACTGTTGCGCCTTCGCGAAGCCCTTTAGGTAATACCAATTTGGGTGGAACATCCGATGAAGATGTAAAAAGTTCATCACGTTGCGATACTATTGAATGGGAAACTGTAGGATGAGTATTGGTACTGAAAGCGGAAGATTTCATGAAACTCCCCATCAGCCCCACGCCAAACAACCCTATAAAATTTCTCCTGCTTTTCATTTCAAATCCTTGTGTTTACCGATATCGCAGGTAAAGAGAATCCATTTATCTTACCCACAATATGCTAATTTACTAAAAAATATTGTATTTGGTAACTAACTTATAGCAAAATCTTTGCCTAAACCTTAAAGATTATATATTTGAGAACGATTTCCGGTCGTGTTCATCGTGCATTACATTCGACTAGTGAACAAAATCATGAGCATTTGTATTGACCATACGGCTTTCATTTCGTATATTTGAATGTTCGGAAAGATGCAGGAGTGGTTTAACTGGCACGCCTGGAAAGCGTGTGTACCGGAAACGGTACCGAGGGTTCGAATCCCTCTCTTTCCGCAAAACTGCCGGATACGCATAGGTATTCGGCTTTTTCATTAGTGTAGATTTTGCAGCAAATTTCTTCTTCATGAATAATGTCACGTAAGGAATTATCACCTGAACAAATAGAGTCTGCGGCTCAAGATCACGAAGTTATTCGCAGGGTCTTAGCCGGAGATAAAGAGGCATATAAATTTCTGCAAAAAAAATATACAAGACTTATTACTTCCGCTGTGAGAAGAGTCATTCAAAAACCTTCAGATGTTGAAGATTTGGTGCAAGAGACATTTATCAAAGCATATCTTGCATTGACAAGTTATCGAGCTGAGTACGCATTCTCTGCATGGCTGTATAGAATTGCCTCCAACGCATGTATTGACTATCTGAGAAAGAGGCGATTGCCTACTTTTTCCATTGATAAGCCGGTTTCAGGTCATGACGGAGGGGAGTATTATGTCGAGTTACCGGACATTGAAGAAATTGCGGATAGAAAACTGATGTCCGATGAAAAAAAGAAAATCTTAGATGACGCAATTGCAAGTTTGCCGGATAAGTTTCGTATTGTCATGAAGTTACGCCATGAAGATGATATGGATTATCAGCAAATTGCAGACACGTTGGATTTACCGATTGGAACAGTCAAGGCGCATTTGTTTAGAGCAAGGAAACGGTTGTATGACCAATTAAAACAACATGAACATCATTTCTTCGATTAAAACATGAAGTTTGACTCAAAACAAATTGGAAGCTGGGCGGTCGTTGCAATCATTGCAATTTTGAGTCTTAGCGGTCTATGGTATTTTATGTGGCGGCTTTTTGTAAACCCTAGTGTTGATGCCACTGTTGATGAAAGTCTTAGAAGGGCAAATTCTGAAAATGTCATTCAGTTAAGCGTTCTCAATGCTAGCGGTGTTAATGGGCTGGCAAAACAAACGATGCTGTTTCTGCGAAGGCGTGGGTTTGATGTAGTAGAGACAGGTAATACTGAAGTTATAGAAAAGTCACGTATCATTGATTATGTCGGTGATACAATTTCTGCTATGCGCGTGGCTCAAGCCGTTGGACTTGAAAAAAAAGATATTGTCGTTGAAATTGATTCAACACTTTTTTTGCGCTGTGCAGTTATCATAGGTAAAAATTATCCAAATCTTAAAGTATTTCAATGAATAAACAACAAGTTAACATAACTGCTCCAGTTAAAAGAACAAAAAAATCAGTAGATATGGCCGTTAATAGTTCTATTGCAAAAGTTGCTCCTACGGCAAAGAGAGGTACAAAAAGTTCTTCAGCAACAACAAAAAATAAAGTAGTTGGGGATGCCGCAGTTGAAAAGGTAAAAAAGGTTGATTCTACATCTACTCCTAAAAAGAAGATTACTTCTAAACCTATTTCTAAAAAGAAGGTTACAGATGAAACCGCAAAGCCGAAGCCAAAATCAAAAAAAGTAACATCAACGAAAACAAATTCAGTCGCTGATGATTTGGCGGCTGCATGGTTATGTGCGAAAGCAATGCTTAACAAAAAAGGTGATGACGTAATAATTCTTGATTTACGCGATGCTCAAAGTGCACCGGCTGATTTCTTTGTGATATGTACTTGCGAATCTACGGTTCAATCCAAAGCTGTTGCTTCTGAAGTTGATAATCTATGGCGAACTCAAGGTTGGCAAATTGGTAAAAGCGAGGGCTGGGATGTCGGCGAATGGATTATCCTTGATTATTTTGATGTGGTTGTCCATGTTTTCCTACGAGAAAAAAGAGATTATTTTAAACTTGAAAAATTATGGTCTGATGGTGTCTTCTATTCCGTAAAAGAAGATGGAACAATTCATCTTATTCAGAGAAAGTGATTGACCAGATGATAAATTCTATTTTACAACCCATTTTTAGTGAGGCGATGCGAAATGCAGGATATGCCGATTTCGTCAATTTATTACATTTTGAACAACCCAAAATAAGTTCGCATGGTGATTGTGCAACAAATATAGCACTCTCTTTGACGAAATCTGCAAAAAAGCCGCCTCGTGTCATTGCCGAAGAAATTATTCAATGCTTACAATTCGATTCCTCACTGATTTCCGGAGTAGAAATTGCCGGACCGGGTTTTATAAATATTCGGTTTGGTGCTATGTTTTATTCCAAGTTATTGGAAAATATTTCTTCCGCCGGAGAACATTATGGAAAATCCTCTGTCGGTAATGGAAAAAAGGTGAATGTTGAATATGTCAGTGCCAATCCGACAGGTGAGTTACATCTTGGACACGGCAGAAATGCCTGCATTGGTGATGTCGTTGCAAATCTTTATCATTGGTCTGGTTATGATGTAACGCGTGAATATTATTTTAATAATGCCGGTAATCAAATGACATTATTAGGTCTTTCTGTTCATGCAAGATATTGTCAGATTTTTGATGGTTCCTATCCATTTCCCGAAAATGGTTACAAAGGTGAATATATTAACGATATTGCGCTGCAATTATCGGAGCAACATGGTAATTCACTTATCGAACCAACAGACACGCATATTGCTGTATGTAGAAATATTGCTGAAAAATGGTGTTCTGATTCTATTCGAAAAACCATGGATACGCTTCATATTGTGCACGATATTTACTTTAATGAGCAAACATTATATGAGGACGGCTCTGTCGAAAAGACTATACAAGATCTCAGGGAAAAAGATTTAGTCTATGAAAATGAGGGTGCTTTATGGATTGCACTTTCAAAAGTTAATGAGAAATTGACTGATAGAGTTATAGTAAAAAGTACGGGAGAACCAACATATAGATTACCTGATATTGCATATCATCGTAATAAATTCGAGCGCAGTTATGATGCAATTGTTGATGTTTTTGGAGTTGATCATATAGCTACAGTACCTGATATTATTGCAGCTATAAAGTCTTTGGGCTATGATGAACAAAAAATACATGTTCTACTGTATCAATTTGTTACGTTAATGGAGAATGGCGAACAAGTAAAAATGTCTAAACGTAGCGGGAAATCATATACCCTCAATGAACTTATTGAGGATGTTGGATCGGATGTGGTGCGATTCTTTTTTATAATGAGAAGTATCAATACCCACTTAGAATTTGATTTGGCATTGGCGAAAGAGCAGAGTGAAAAAAACCCAGTACTCTATGTACAATATGCTCATGCCAGAATTTGTAGAATAATGGAAACTGCAAAAGAGAGAGAGATTCCAGTAACAATCAACAATAACTATCCACTGTTAGAAAAAGACGAAGAGAAAAATCTTATCAAAACTCTTTCTCGATTCGAGGAACACATCCTGAGGGCATTGACATCTCATGAACCGTATATTGTTACAGAGTATTTACGCGAACTTGCTTCAGATTTCCATGCATTCTATCACCATTGTCCGGTTTTGAGAACGGAGGGTGAATTGCAGAAAGTTCGATTGGAGTTATGTAAGTATGTCCAAGTTGCTCTTTATAATGGTTTGCGTATTTTGGGTGTTTCAGCCCCAACTGTTATGTGATTATCGTTTCCATTTTATACTGCAACCAATGGAAGGGCGTTGGGGAGGTAAAGGAGAGTTTTGATCAAGAATATGATCAAGAGCTAGTCGTAGATCACAGCCGGTGACTGGTATGTCTGAATTGGGTCGCGATGCGTCAAAACGATCGGTATAGACAAGGTCTAACTGTCCGGAAAAGGCAAAAAAGTCGGGTGTACATTCTGCTCTGTATAGTCTTGCAATGTCTTGTGATTCATCGTAAAGGTAGGGAAATGGATAAGATTTTGCTACTTTTGCCATTTCGTAAGGCGAATCGTCTGGATATTGAGACACATCATTAGAATTGATTGCGACAAAACCGATATTTTTGTTCTGATATTCCGATGCAAGCTTGGTTAGGCAATCATTGATATGCTTAACATAGGGGCAATGATTACATAAAAAGATAATAACAAGACCATTAGGTTTTACAACATCGTGTAAAGTACAATATTGCGAAGTTAATGGCTCTAATAAGTTAAAATCAATTGCTTTAGAGCCGATTTTTAAGAGAAAAGACGATTGTGCAGCCATATTCAAATTGCAATGAATGAATGTATGATAAAAAAATGGGAAACTACGCGCATACATACGGTAGATGATTATTATATCTTCAATGTGTTGCGTATGGAACGTAAAAACCCTTTGACGGGCAAAGTTAGTGATTTTGTGGTTATTGACTCACAAACATGGGTTAATGTTATTCCTATCACTAAAGAAAAAAAGATTATTTTTGTTCGACAATACAGGCATGGAATTGATGACGTAACATTAGAGCTGCCCGGTGGTTTAGTCGAAGATGAAGAATCAACGGAGGAAACGGTTGTTCGCGAAACGCTTGAGGAAACGGGATATAGATCAGATACTGACCCTGTACTTCTTGGTGTATGCGATGCGAATCCGGCATTCATGAACAATGAGTGTCATTCGTTTTTACTTGAAAATTGTTATCTAAGCAATGAACAAAACTTAGACAGTAATGAAATTATTGAAGTTATAGCAGTACCGATGGAGGACGTGGGTCGTTTAGTTCGCGATGGTGTGATTCGTCACCCTTTAGTACTCTCGGCTTTGTTGTGGTATTCGCAGCGACACGGAAGTATATTCTAGAAAATTATTTATAGTGAAACAATGGGTAAAGTAATAGCAGTCGCGAATCAGAAAGGTGGAGTTGGAAAAACAACAACCGCCGTAAACTTGGCAGCCTCGCTTGCAGCATCTGAATTACCGGTTTTATTGATTGATATAGATCCGCAGGCAAATGCCTCTAATGGGTTAGGTATTGATACGCGCCAAGTGGAAGCCACTGTTTATGATGTTATAGTGGATCGTTTGCCCGTGACTGATGCTGTAATTCCAACCGAAATGCCATTCTTGGATTTAATCCCTTCTCACATTAATCTTGTCGGGGCAGAGATCGAGATGATCCAAGTAGATAACAGAGAAAAAGTACTCAAGGAGGCACTTATGCATGTACGAAAAAAATATGCTTATATCATTATTGATTGCCCACCTTCCTTGGGTCTGCTTACCTTAAATGCTCTGACTGCTGCTGATTCCGTGCTTATTCCGGTTCAATGTGAGTATTATGCATTAGAAGGTCTGGGGCAGTTACTGACTACAATTTCTATTGTCCGCAGACATCTAAACCCGGCTCTTGATATTGAAGGTGTATTGCTAACAATGTATGACAGTCGTTTACGCTTATCGAATCAGGTGGTTGAAGAAGTCAAAAAACATTTCGATGATAAGGTATGTGAGACTATTATTTCGAGAAATGTTAGACTCTCTGAAGCACCAAGTCATGGAAAACCGGTTATTCTCTATGACGCAATATGCCTTGGTTCTCAAAATTATCTTCAATTAGCTCAAGAAATTACAACAAAAAATCAACATTATACTTCAACAACTGTTCATAGTTCTGCTCAGTAATCGTGAATTTCACATCTTATCCATGATACAAAAAAAAATGAAATCCGCATTTGCATTAGGTAAAGGTTTGGGGGCGTTAATACCGACTGCTTCTTTAGAGAGTGCAGTATCGAATGATACATTGCAAACCGATGATGGGAAGTCGGTTGGTGTCACAGCTTTTATTGATATCACAAAAATCCGTCCTAATCGTTTTCAGCCGCGTCTTGACTTTGACCCAAAGGCGCTAGAAGATTTAACAAATTCGATTAAAGTTCGTGGAGTTATTCAACCAATTACTGTTCGGCGCACTGAAAGCGGATATGAATTAGTTTCCGGCGAACGCAGGGTCAGAGCAAGTATCGAAGCAGGGTTGACGAAGATACCTGCTTATATCATGGATGTGGATACCGATGCACAAATGCTTGAACTTGCTATAATTGAGAATGTTCAACGAGAAAATCTCAATCCCATTGAGGTTTCTTTGGGGTATCAGCGTCTCATCGAAGAGTGCAATCTTACACAAGAGGACGTTGCCGAAAAAATTGGGAAAGATCGTTCGACTGTAGCAAATTTTTTACGTTTACTGAGATTACCACAGCAGATTCAGGATTGTTTACGCGATAGAAAGATTTCTATGGGGCATGCGAGAGCTATGTTGGCAATCACGTCTAACGATAAACAACTTTTTGTTTTAGACACCGTTATTTCTAAAGATTTGTCGGTTCGAAAGACAGAGCAGTTGGTAAAAGATGTAGAGCTTGGCAGAGTAAAATTGGGAGCAGGTTCATCATCAGTTACACAAACAAAAAATGATAACCCTAAGCCTGTTTCTACTGAGTTAATGGCAACAATTCAAGACATTGAAAATAGATTACGTCATATATTTTCAACACAAGTTCGACTAAAGGCAAAATCTGACTCCGTAGGCACAATTGAGTTGGATTACTTTTCATTAGATGAACTTGAAAGGATTCTTGATCTTTTGGCTGAAATTGAACGTTCGAGGATGGGACAATGATAGCTGGCCATTCCTCACATCCAATTTTGCAGCACACTTCGTCACTTCGAGTCAGATATGCCGAAACAGATAAAATGAGGGTTGTCTATAATGGAGAGTATCTTACATATTTTGAAGTCGGCAGAACGGAAGCTTTACGTGCTTTTGGCTTGCCCTACAGTGACTTGGAGAATGAAGGATATTTACTGCCGGTAATTGAAGCATACGTACAATACAAATCGCCGGCGTACTATGATGATATTTTAAGTATAACAGCATATTTGTCCTCACAAATTACTGCAACCATCACTATAAATTATACAATAACAAGGAGCAATACACTTATTGCCGAGGGAAAAACAGTTCACACTTTTGTTCATGCAACAACCATGAAACCGGCTCGTCCCCCAAAATCTTACAGACAAATGATAGATAATTATCTTGCAAGTTCTTTACACATTTAAGGGTCGCTATTGCACAATGTTTACTGTATTTACATTAACGTCAAATAATATATTTAAGGTGAAGTTATGAGTAAACTTTGTGCTGCACTATGCTTGAGTGTTATGTTCACTTATACGGGGTTTGCGCAATCAAGGGCTTTTCAATTTTTGCAATTGAATGCAAGTGCACGAGCCGCTGCTTTATCCGGAGCATTTAATGCAGTTGCTGATGATCCTAATGCTGTTTTTTTCAACCCGGCTTCTTTGGCTACATTAG
>JAYRWZ010000091.1:0-1588 GCA_041917875.1 Chloroflexota bacterium
AACACCCAGGGAAAGTTATCTGGTTATTGATAAAATATTGGATGCAGCACAAAAAACAGGCGCGCAAGCAATACATCCCGGCTATGGTTTTTTATCCGAAAATGCGGAATTTGCTCGCAGAACTAATGAACTTGGAATTGTATTTATTGGACCTTCGCCGGAAGCTATTCATGCATTGGGCGATAAAACTGCTGCCCGAGAATTAGCAATTCAAGCGCAAGTACCGATTTCCCCGGGGTCTGCCGGTGCAATCAGCGACCCCGACGAAGTGAAAACAATTGCCGAAAAAATTGGGTATCCTGTGCTCTTGAAAGCTGCTGCCGGAGGTGGCGGTAAAGGCATGCGTCTTGTAGAAAATCCCGAAGACTTATTAGCCGGTTTAGCTTCTGCACAAGGCGAAGCACTTGCTGCTTTTAATGATGAAAGGGTATTTATTGAAAAATATATTATTGAACCGAGACATATAGAAATTCAAATTTTGGCAGATAATTATGGTAACATTTTATATTTCCCGGAAAGAGAATGCAGCATTCAGCGCCGACATCAAAAAGTGGTTGAAGAATCGCCCTCAATGGCATTAACTGATGAAATACGCAAAAAAATGGGTGAAGCAGCCGCTCGATTAGTTGCAACAAGTAAATATACCAATGCGGGTACTCTCGAATTTCTTCTTGGACATGACGGTGAATTCTATTTTATGGAAGTTAATACTCGTTTACAAGTTGAACATCCGGTAACGGAAATGGTTTCCGGTATTGATCTTGTCGAGCAACAAATATTAATTGCATCCGGTGAAAAATTGTCACTGAAGCAGCAAGATATTGTTCCGCAAGGTCATGCAATAGAATGCAGAATTTGTGCAGAGGATGTTTTTAATGAATTTTTGCCTGAAACCGGTGTTGTGCATTATGTTGAAATGCCTCAAGGTGACGGTATTCGCAATGATTCAGGACTTTTTACAGGTTATGAAGTTTCTGTTAATTATGATTCGATGGTTGCAAAGTTGATCTGTTGGGGTGAAAATCGTTTGCAAGCCATTGAAAGAACAAGACAAGCTCTGGATAATTATCATCTTGCCGGACTGAGAACAACAATACCTTTTTGCCGTGATGTTATGGACTCATCAGCGTTTATAGACGGCAACTATTCAACCAAGTATGTGGAAGAACATTGGAATCCTTCGATTGTACATAATGTCGCACCGGTGGTTGCAGCAGCGGCAGCAATAGGAAATCATCATATAGTTATACGCCGTAAACCCATCGTATAATACTCAGATGTAACTCATTTATAGGTTTTGACTTATTGCATATTAACTCTATTCATAAGGTAAGTGGATGAAAACCCTTTCAATTTTCGTAGCATTGTTCTGCTTCTTTGTATTGCTGAGTTCATCAATCACAGCTCAGGCAGGAACAATAAAAATATATCCTTTCGAGATTTCCGATGAAAAACTTGACTTCGAGAAAGTAGATGTCGGAAAATCACGTACTAGAAAGTTAAAGTTTACGAATACGTTAAATGAATCGGTTGTTCTTGATAAATTTAACCTTCTTGAGGAATATATTATCACTATTGGACAACAGCC
>JAYRWZ010000092.1:0-7503 GCA_041917875.1 Chloroflexota bacterium
AATGGCATAGCTGCTGCAATGGAAGAGATGACCGCCACCATAGGGGATACGACGCAACAAATCAATAAAGCGACCACAATGTCGAATGAAGCGACACATCAAGCACTGCAAGGCGGTCAAGTAGTGGAAAACACGATAGTTTCGATCAATCGCATTGCGGATGTGGTAATACAATCAGCGGGTTCGGTGGAGCAATTAGGCAAGAATAGCGAACAAATCGGCACAATCATAGAAACGATTGAACAAATCGCAGATCAGACCAATTTATTGGCATTAAATGCCGCAATCGAAGCGGCTCGGGCAGGTGAAGCGGGTCGTGGCTTTGCCGTAGTAGCCGATGAGGTTCGTAAATTGGCTGAACAGACTCGCCGCGCTACGCAAGAAATAGCGGGCACAATCCGCACGATACAACAACAAACCAAGACAGTAGTTGATGAAATAAGCGTAGGTAAAAGTGAAGTAGAAAAAACGAAAGTATCCGCCACACAAACATCCGAAGCCCTCAGTATCATCATAGAGCGCAATCAGTCTTTGCAGGAAATAATTAATCATATTTCCGCAGCGAGTGAAGAACAGACAGCGACAAGTGTGGAAGTTTCGTCGAATGTTGAGCATATATCATCAGCATTTACCGAGACGGCAGCGGCAGTAAGTCAAGTAGCACAAACAGCGAACCGGCTTGCAGATTTGACGGAGGAATTGCGTAACTTAGCGGCTCAATTAGAATCCGATGATTCACGTTTAGCGCAAAATAAACAAGCAAGAACATTACAACCGAAAAATCAATATCGGCTGACATAAAAATAATATGACAATAATGATGGTAAAGATTTTCTTGAAGCGAAAATCCGAATCCATCAGAATCAATATATGTACGGTATTGTATCTCTATCTTAAAAATCCACTCAGTGCTTGGTGTATTGAGTGGATTTTTTTACTTATTGCACCCATATTGTTTTTATATTCACAAATTCCGTTATGCCGAAATGGGATAATTCTCTGCCATAGCCCGATTCTTTCATACCGCCAAAGGGTAATCGCGGGTCGCTTTTGGTATAAGAATTCACAAAGCAAGCACCTGATTGGAGTAAAGATTCAGCCATATATTTGCCTTTATCTTTATCTTCGGTAAAAATTCCCCCGCCTAATCCATACGATGTGCTATTGGCAATTTCTATGGCATTATTTTCATCATCCGCAAGAATTATTGCCGCCACGGGACCGAATAATTCTTGATCATAAGCCGGCATTTTCTTTTTAATATTCGTCAATAAGGTTGGGGGATAAAATGCTCCATCATTATTGGGAATAAAGCCCCCGACAAGGCAGCGAGCACCGGCTTGTATTGATTGCTGAACTTGGGAATGTAATTCATCACGTAAATCATGACGCGCCATAGGACCACAATCATAGTGTCCGTCTAAGGGATTACCATAATTTTTTTGTAAAAGTAAATTTCTACATTTTTCTATAAACTCCTCGGCAATTTCCGGTACAACAATAAATCGTTTTGCGGCAATACAACTTTGACCTGTATTAATAAGGCGCGATTGTACGCATTGTTCCACGGCATGATCAATATCGGCATCGGCACAAATAATATATGCATCGCTGCCTCCAAGTTCGAGAACGCATTTTTTTATATTCTTCCCCGCAATTTCTGCTATACGTTTTCCGGCTCTTGTGCTGCCTGTGAGCGTGACCGCTGCAATTGCCGGCATCGCAATGATAGATTCGGCTGTGGGGTGATCACATAGAATAATGCCAAACACATTTTCAGGCAGTCCTGCTTCGTAAAGGCATTGCTCAAGTGCGATCGCGCATCCGGTCACATTCAGTGCATGTTTGAGAATTGCAGTGTTACCTGCCATAAGCGTAGGTGCAAGAAATCGAATAACTTGCCACAGTGGAAAATTCCAAGGCATAATGGCAAAAATTGTTCCCAAAGGATTAAATACCACACCCGAATACTGAGCTTCGGTTCGTATTGATTGTGATCGTAAAAAATGTTCGGCATTATGTGCATAATATTCGCATGTTGCTGCACATTTTTCTACTTCCGCATTGCCTTGCGCAAGAGGTTTGCCCATTTCCACAGCCATAAGTCGGGCAAAATATTCTTTTTTCTCTCGTAATGTATATGCGATGGATTGAATAATTGCCGCTCGTTCGCCAAAACCGGTATTTTTCCATTGACGAAACCCCTTATCCATCAAGGAAATTTTGTGCTCAATATAGTGTTGTGAATAATATGAATATTCTTCGATTATTGTATTGGTTGAAGGGTTAAGAGTTGAAAAATCCATTATGACTTCTCCATTGGAATAATACGGTTAAAAAGCATGACCAAGTGCAATATGGATTTGTAATTGGTCAAAAGGTGATCTGCGTGTAATAAATTCACGATCTATGGATAGCGGGTCATACAAAGGAATAGAAAAATCCACCCTAAACGGTCCGACGGGTGTTTCATAACGGTATCCGGCACCAATACCTACAGCCATTGATTTGACAATAGTTTCAGCCGTAAGAGACACAGTGTCATTCGGTGCATAAAATCTGTTAAAAGCATTGCCCCAGTCAAGGAAAAAACCAAAACCCGATTTCTCTATTTGGTCACCAATAAATTCATTAGCCCAAGAAGGTCTTGATAAACCCCAGCGATATTCGAAACTTCCCTCAATAATCGAGCGATTTCCAATGATAGTATTTGCCGTCGTAAATCCATTGCCTGTGGCCGCCGAACGAGGGTCATAGAGAGCACGTGCCGGATATGCACGAACACTATTGCTGCCTCCGGCAAAAAAATGTCGCTCGAATGGTACATAATCACCCGAAGGATCGGCAACAAATGTGTGTCCCGCTCGAAATTTTGTTGCGAATATTTGTTTTTTACCGATAGTAGAATATGTTGTCCATAAAAATTGTACACGATTAAATGTAGAGGCAACATTCACTCCGAATACATTTCTCAAAGCAATTTCTGCGGAGATGGTTGTCAAATATCCTTTGGTAGGCGAAAATATATTATCACGGTCATCGCCGGAAATACCAAAACCAATGATAAATGAAGAAAGAGGAATGGTTCGGTTTTCTATATTGTTAATCATTGCAAAAGGAATAGTTTCAGTTGCGTATCGTGCCTGATTTGAGAGAATTTGATTAAATCTTTCTTCCGTTTCTGCATTGGAAAGAGCTTCACCCAATTGTTCGCCGAGTGTAGTAATGGCATTGTCAAAACCCGCTATTGCGGAGGCATCGGTGAAAATATCAAAATATGCAGCATTAAAAAAAGTGTGTTTGGGTAATTGAACCGGAAATGCTAAGCGCAATGAAGTGGAGTGTAATCGCATGGAAGGACTTGTAAATTCATCTGTGATTACAATACGAACATCGCGGTCCGAATATAGTAATTGAGCCGATGCTCCCATACGTGCACGATCAATGGAGAATAATAAGGGTTGTGAAAAATTAATACCGGCTTGAATTTCGCTATTGAGCCAATTAAAAAACTTTCCGGGAATCTGTATCTGAAAATCCTGTAACATATAGCGCACAAAAAGATTGAGCGATTGCGCTGCTCCGCCCAAATTGCGATGTAGAAATGATGCCTCAAGACCCAGATTAAAAAAATTATCCACAGCCAAACGATTTGCAAGCGGCGATACGCTTAATTCACGCACTTGTCTGTATGGCAAAAAAACTCTTAATGGAATTGTGCTGTCATTACCTGATTTACCCAAACCGACGGTGTCAATACTCGGTCTTTCAAACAGACCCAATTGCAATAAATTATTAAGTGAATTTTGAATTGTCGCTCTGCTGTAATAATCGCCGGGCTGAATATCTAACATCTTGAGAATAAGCTCTTTGGCAACCGGGTTTTGCCCTCGATAATCATGTTGAATAATGATATTGTTGATTTTTAAACGATTACCAATAATGAAATGGACGGTTATGCTGTCGGTGTTTTTTGCAGACTTTTCCGTTACCGTGGGCAATACACTGTCATAACCGACGGTAAAATATCCTTCATTGCTTAAAAGATTGACCACTTTGTCAATATCGGATTTAATTTGGGCTTCGTCAAAAGGAGAATTTCTTTTTACGGTGCGGATTTTTTCGACTTTTTCTTGCAACACCTTCGTTATTCTCTCTAAACCTTTATAAACAACCGTATCAATGGTGCTGCGTTTCCCTTCATTGATGTCAAATCGCAAAGTGTTTGATTCCGAAAGTGAGTCCCGAAAAAAATTAAATTGGATAGTAGCGCGATGGAATCCAAATTGATTATATAGCTCGAGAATAGTTGCAGAATCATCTGCTGCAATGGTCGGATTGTAATATCGAATTTCACTTTCTTGATATGATTTTACCACGCCCTGTAAGTGATCGGTAAATGCTTTCGGCGCGTATGGGTTTTTCAGTGATTCTTTGCGCAGTCTTGAAAAAAATATCAATCCGGGGCTGAAATTACTTGTCCTGAGCGATAATATTTCTAACAATTGTGATTCAGTGAAAAAAGTGTTTCCCGTAAAAATAATCGTATGCAGTTCACTCGGCACATTGTCTTGGATATCTGTAATCAAGCCCGTTTCTTGAGATTTAGTTTCAGCGATACATAAAACGAACATAACACACGCACTACATAGCACTCGAATGCACCATCGAAAAGCCGGAGCCATTGTATTGTTGTTGTGTGTATGGTGCTGTTCGTGTTTAAGTATCATTCTTATATAAGGATTACGGTGAATGTAGAGATTTTCATGATGTATATGAATGTGAATCATTGAAAACTCCAGAATCACTTAATTTCGGTTTACTACGATGATGCGCGATTATATTTTTATTGTTGTTTTGCATCAAATCGTACTTTTACGGTCACTTCTTTATCTTCTTTCTGACCACGCAAAACGGTAATCATTGCTTCGTCGCCGGGTTTGAATTTACCGAGTGCAAAGGTATAGTCATAAATGTTTTTTATGGTTGTTTCACCAAGTTTAATGATAATATCGTCTGTTTGGATACCGGCTTTTGCAGCGGCGCTGTTTTCGCGGACACCTGTAATTTTTAACCCTTTAGGGTTGTCTGAATAATCGGGAATCACGCCTAATGTGACGCTGAATTTCATTGGTCTAGACGCATCGGCACTTTGCTTTACTTTCACAAAATCTGGCACAGTATTCATAGCAGCAATAGACATAATGACATTGCCGACAAAATCAATGATACGTGCTTCTCCGGTGTAATTAATTTTATCCCACGTATCTGTGGGACGATGATAGTCGCTGTGCAATCCTGTGAAAAAGAAAAGCACAGGGCGGTCTTGCCCATAAAATGAGGAATGATCGCTTGGACCGAAGCCGTCTTCGGATTTTGACAATTCGAATTGATGGAGTTTTGCTAAAGAGTCAATCCAACCATTCCATTTGGATGATGACCCTGTGCCATGCACATTAAGTTTATTGTCTTTGAGTCGCCCGACCATATCCAGATTTATCATTGCCGCAATGTTCGCATTAGGAATATGCGGATTTTTTACATAGTGAGCCGAACCGAGCAGCCCCATTTCCTCGCCGGAGAAAGCCATAACAATCACAGGTCTTTCCAAAGGTTGTTTGGCAATTCTTGCTGCAATTTCCATAATAGCTGCCGTTCCGGAAGCATTGTCATCCGCCCCATAGTGGGGTAATTGTTTTTTACCTGCATAGAGCGAACCGTATTCGCCCATGCCCAAATGATCATAATGTGCGCCGATGGCAATATATTCCTCGGCGCGTGCTGGATTCGTGCCCCGAATGACACCTATAATATTTGCTGTTTCGGATAATTTCTGTTCAAGTCCAATAGTCAGTTCAACCGTAACATTGGGTACGATAAAACTGCTTGGCTTTTGCGAAGCGATAATATCTTTTTCTGCGAAGGGCATTTTGCGTTCGCGAGGAAATATTTTATCAATGACGGTACGAGTACAATGCAATGCCATAATACCCGATTTTCCCATAGCTGTTTCATGCTTGAGCGGCATGAGCTGGTCGGCGGAATCACTTGGTTGACTGACAAAGAGAATTGCTGATGCTCCCTTATCACGAGCAACAGTGACTTTTGTGCGCAGAGCGGAATGTTCAGCAAACTTACCGTGAGGATCAACTTTCTTTTCGGGTGTTCCACGTATGATGACCACAATTTTCCCTTTGACATCAATACCTGCATAGTCATCATAGCCCGCCGTCGGATTGGATATGCCATATCCGACAAATGCAATTTCTCCGCTTATGGTGCCATTGTCACTAAATGCTAATGGCGTGTAATCTGTACCGACTTTCCATGACATTGCCACCGGTTTGACGCTCTCGGGAGCTACGCCTTGCGGGATTACTTTCACGAAAAACTTCGCTTTGGTTTCCGGTTTTATGACATAGCCCGTCGGAACCATGAATTTTTGGTAGTAATCGGCAGCCAACGGAGGGATCCCATTGTCCTTGAAAAAATCTGCTATATACTTACCTGCAAGACGATTACCTTCCGTGCCCGAACCTCTGCCTTGTAATTCATCAGAAGCTAAGTACTTCACATGATTACGTATATTGTTTACAAGCACTGAGTCAAGTGACCGTGCCGTAAAAGGTGCCGCCAATAACAAAAGAGCTATTGCTGCAAAAACCGATGTTCCAAATCGTTTCATAGGATGATGTAAGTATGTTGTGAGTGAAAATATATGCAAAATTGTTCACAAAAATACTTTGTCTTGCCTTTCAAAGACTATATTTGCTGGTGAAAATGCGAGAAGCAGTGGGATAAATGACTCAATGAAAAAGATTTCACCGAAAATAGATGATTGTGTTCATCGAATAGGTTTTAGTTTGCATCACTTCAAAATTGTAAGTAAGCGTTTTCTTCCATTTTTTATACGGTGCTCTTTCCAAAAGTTGCTGCAAAGCAATGCTCGAACACTCTGATGCAGTCAGGGGACCATAGTTGAAAAGAGACACAAACTGCTGCCGAAATGCTATGGAGTCAGATGCGTAAAACGGTGAAAAAATGAAGTGAAAATGAAGCCGAAATACATAAAAGTTTGTCTAAGAACAGATATTACCATAAATTGCGTAGCCGTCACAGTTATTGAGTGAGTGACGGTGCATTATTTCACCTTATTTATCAAGGAGTTATACATGAAAGCAGTAAAAATGTTTGCCGCCGCAGCACTGTGCCTCGGTATTGCGATTGCTCCAGCTCGCGCTTGCGACGGTGCAAAAGCAAAAGCAGCTTGCTCGAAAGAGATGAAAGCCGCTTGTGCAAAAACTGAGTCCAGCAGCAAAGCATCATGTTGCTCAAAATCATCTTCCACAAAAGCGGCAGATGCTAAGACAACGAAAACCGATGCTGATACAAAAACTGCATCGGCAGAAGCAGCACCGAAAAAATAATTTTCGGTTAAGCGTAGAACCTCGCTTCGTGCATTTCATTGAGGCGAGGTTTTACTTTCTTAGTCTTACTTTGATA
>JAYRWZ010000093.1:0-2903 GCA_041917875.1 Chloroflexota bacterium
TTATTGGATGTACATCTAAATCACGACATCTTGTAGAGCTTTTCTTTTGCCATGTTTTACCTGCATCAATTGTTTTATAAATCCCATCGCTTGTCGCTGCAATGACAACATTAGAGTTTGAAGGATCTACCAATAGTTTAGCAACACTTTCCATTTGATTGGTTTGCCATACCATCCCGGTATTCTCCCACGTTGCACCGCCATCAGTGGATTTCATTATACCGATACTAAAGCTAACTCTGTAAAGTTCACGAGCATTTCCTTCAGCAATACCTGAACCCCAATCATCCCCTGTCCCTACATAGACGATATTCTCATTATTCGGATCAATAGCAATATCGTTGACAGCTAATGAAGCGAAGTTATCCGTCATTGGTTTCCAATTTTTCCCGCCATCGGTTGTTTTCCATGCACCACCGCCCGCAGCACCTACCCAAATCAAGTCTTTGTTTTTAGTAGATAATGTAACGCAATTAAGACGGCCGGCTCCGCCACCTGACGAAGGAACTACTTTTGGTCCGATTGCTTTCCAATTCGGAGTCGCAGAAACATTAAGCGGGTTTTCTATTTTCTCTTTGATAGCCAAACTTCTCATTCTTTGATGTTCGAGGACTAATGCATCGGTTTTAGGGAACTCTCCGCGCTCATTTACTCTTTTTTCCCAGTAATGCTCCCAACGTTTGAATTGTTTCCAACCGGGCACCTTCATTTCTGTCTTGAGCAAGGGTTCATATTCTTTGTTATAGCGAGCAACTATCTCAAAAAAGTTGACACCGGAATTGTCTGACTTGTTGTAGTAATTAACCGATTCTTGAGCATTTACGGCTGTAAATAACACACAAATGAGACAAAGATAAAGAGAAACTTTGGATAGAACTTTCATTAAAATCTCCACGATTAGATGATTGGTAGCAATGCAAGTTACCTTACGTTGATGAAATACACAAACAATCGGTTACATTTTTTCGATTTTTGCACAAATTTTTTTCATCGCACGAGTATTTGCACGGATAATTATTCTCAAATGTGTATTTTTGCAAATATTTGTTTCACTTACTATATACATCAATGTTTACAGTTCTTGTAATTCTCACTTCTCTATTGGCTATTCTTCTCATCGCTGTTGTCTTGATCCAACCGGGTAAAGGTGACATGGCAGCGGGTTTTGGCGGTGTCGGTATGGGGCTTGGTTCCATGTTTGGTAATCGTCGTGCAACGGATTTACTTACCAAGATTACCATCGGTTTAGCCGCTTCCATTTTACTGTTATCCGTCGTTTCGAATAAGTTCTTGTCGAATGAATCCGGTGAGGAAATTAATCCCGTAACTCAAGGCGTTACTCCAACTGCAACAGCACCTAACCCATCAGTACCAAGTGTACCGGTTCAACCAAATCAGCAGCAAGCTCCGGCACAACAAAAGCCATAATAATATGGCATACATAAAGCGGATACTCAAACCCCTGATATGAAATTTTACCATAACAGGGGTTTCGTTTTTACATAGCCCTATTTGTTCTGTGGTGCATTAAACACCCCTTTACCACTTTCATCTATAAGCCACAACGAGGATTCAGGAAACATCTCAACTCCACCGACTCGCCCTTTGACGGCTATGGACCCGAGTACGGCACGTTGATTACCATTGCTGTCATTAATTTCTAGAGCAGGCTGCCCCGTTTCACTGTTAAAGCCAAGTTTCATGCGAGAAGTTCTGTTTTTCATATAATAGAATTTGCTGTTATCAAGTGAAGTCACCAATGTTGCCTCCATAACACCTTTCTGAAGTGCATCTCTGCGAATAGTACTCAACGTAACATCTTCTTTTGAACAATTCAAAAATGCACTTGATGCCTTGCCCGCATTTTCCATCGAGCAATCAATAAATGTTCCGGGAGTCGTATGGGCATTCGCTTTAATTGATACTGTCGAAACGATTTCTCCGTTTGACGGGTCGTTTGATTTAGCTGACATCATAAAACCAACATCCCCGCCATAGTTTGCCCACTCACCTGCTTTCTGTCCATTCTCAGTAAGTAAAGTAAACTTCTTAGCGCGAATTTCAGCCGGATCATCTGCAAACCAACTAAGTAATAGTGTTGATGCGAACAATGCAACAGTAACCATAAATACATTTCGATACATGAGTGATTTTCGACGAAGCATCACCACTTCGTGTTCCAATGAAGCCATTCTGGATTCCAACATAGTTTTGTCCTTGTAGTTTGTGAATAATTTGCTAAGTTACGGAGTAAATTTGAAACAAAGCAACTTTTTATGCCGTTACTTTTAATAAAACTATTCAAAAATTATCAAACTTATGAGAACACGTACTCTTACATCAATTATGATAATTCTCGGTTTGTGTGCATACCAATCTCAAGCCCAAAATAATATTGATTGGAATCTGGTTCATACGAAAACTATGGAAAGTATCAATGCACTTTACAATCTTGACTTTCAAGTATCAGAAAAAAAATGTTCAGAGACAATAAGTTTAGCTCCGAATGACCCACGCGGTCATTTTTTCAAGGCGATGATCTACTATTATCGCTACACACTCATTTCAAACACCGAAGCTGATTACAAAAAATTTGTCATGCTCTCACAAAAGACTTCCGAAGTATGCGATAGGTTACTGGACCAAAACGAAGACAATGCAAAGGCACTCTTTTACAAAGGTGGAATCTTGGGCTATAGAGGGCTTACAAAATTTAACAGAAAAGATATAACAGGCGCATTCTGGGACGGTAAGGAAGCCCTATCAGCATTAAATGATGCACTAAGACTAGATCCGACAAACCCAGACATTCAAATGGGATTCGGACTTTTCAATTATCTCATCACACAAGCACCTTCGTCCATTCAACCCATGTTGAAAGCAGTCGGATTAAAAGGTGACAA
>JAYRWZ010000094.1:0-12524 GCA_041917875.1 Chloroflexota bacterium
GCAAGAAAAACAGTAAGCAAAGCAATGCCGATTTTAGCCAAAACTATCATACTTTGATTGAACATTATTCTGCTTTTCCGTATCCTTTGAAGCGATCGAATTTTGCACTGTACAAAACAATGTTTAAGGATTCATCACGCAGGGTGCCGCCGGAAGGCGATAAATAAAATATGGCTTTTTGGTCTGTTTGTTGTTTAGCAAGCCGCCCTTGCCCATCCACATAAAAATATAAAGTATGATATCCTAAGTGGAGCGGAGCATCGTGCATTTGTGCCAATAAATTATCGGGAGTGTATATATGTATATCCTGTGTCATGAAAAAAAACTTTAATGAACAATAGCTTCTGTTTTATATTTTTTTCGCAGCATTTTTGCAGCCGTATTAGCTTCGTCTTGGGTAGCATACCCCCAGAGTTTTACTATATATCCGGGATTTTTATCAATCACAATACGCTCATAATATGCCTTGACGCCTCGCTGCTCCCATTGTTCGGTTTGTTTGAGGGCATCCTCTTCGGAAAGGGATGTTCCCACTTCAATTTCATAGGGCAATAATGTGGGGTCAAGCCAACGCACTTCCACACGTCGGTTTATTGTTTTATGGCGTTCTTCGCGCTCAATCATATATATTGGTTTTTTATTCGATAAAGAGCGAGTGCGAATTTGATCGGGATTTGCACCTGATTTTATGAGTTTTCGTCGTACTGATTGCGCTCGCAACAAAGCAATTGCTGTGGCATCATCGCCCTTTTCTTGCAATTCCGTGTGACCAACCAATTCGATAATTTTTGTGGGGTTTTTTTGTAATGTTTCTGCCAATAATTGTAAAGTAGCCGAATATTCATCGTTTATTTCTGCATTCGGAGCTTGAAATTGTACCAACATTTGTGTTGTGGGTTGTTCCCATTCACTGTCGGGATATATCATAAATTCGTCATCGATGGTTTTTGTCGGAACAATTAAAGCACCCGTCAACACAGAGGAAGCGCATTTTTCTGCATAATTTTCAATTTTGGGGACGATAATTTCATAATATGCTTTTTGGGCAATCGTTATTTCTGTTAATATTTCGGGCAATCGTTGAATGGATTGTTTGTCTAAGGAATAATATTTTCCGCCGGTAGCGGCTGCTATATATCGTAATTTGAATTGCTCTGGCGATGTTTCATCCAAAGAAATCACATATATTGTCGTGCCTGATTGCAATGCCTGCGATGCAATATCGCTGCCCGACATAAACAATGAACTATTATCTGCGCCGGCAGTGATGAGCACCACAACTTTGGATATATCGGCATTGCTGACTGCATTGTCAAGATTGGCAATAGCTCGCGAACAAGCTCTGTACACAGCCGACAATCCGCTTGGTTTCGGTGTTTGCACATACGTAAAGAAATCGCGTGCATATCCGGCATCGGCATACGATATGGTTTGGCTCAAGCTCTGATTAAATGCAATAAGGTTCACATAATCCGTTGCGGGCAGCGATGTCACAAATGCTCGCGTTCCTTGAAATGCTTGTTCCATGATGCCCTCCATATTTGCGGATCTGTCAAGACAAAGTGACATAGCCACAGCACGATTACTTGATTCCGGGTCAAATTGCGTAACCGATTCCGTCATTATTTCTTTTGAGGTACCATCACAGCCAACTTTGATTTTCCATTCAAGCACATTATCGCCTTGTTTTCCCAAACCACCGATAAATGTTCCATTGTCATCCATCACCACAGCGCGGAGTATATGTTTATTGCCGGAGACCCGTGACTTGACAATACGCATTGCATGAGGGCTTCCTGTTTTGTCATTTGCTGACCCTGCCTGTCGCAAATAGGTGGGCGCGGCACTGTCATGCTGATGGGTAAGAAATGATTCCGGAGCCGTCACGGCTACTTTATGGTCTTGCCCTTGCGGTAAAGAGCCGGCATAGACATTGACTGTCCATTCTTGCGCCAAACTATCGCCGGAACGATTAAAACCCACAATACTGTATGTCGTTGTTTTTTCGGGTGATAAAGACACTTTATCTGTGGGAGCGAATTTTGTTGGGAATCCCTTGATCATCACACTGTCGGCATGCTTGAATGACCAATATATCTCGGCTTTTTCGCCTTTGGGGATATCTGATCTGCCTCCGAAATTTTCTAAAGAAATCCCATTGGAGGCGCATCCGGCGGAATACATCGCCACTGTCCACAGCAAAATCGGTAACAAATGTTTCATGAAGTTTACTATCAAAATATTGCAGAATGAGTGTGATGTGACGGAAGGGAACTGTAACAATGTGAGCAGAGTTTCCGACACAAATTCTTGTACTTTTTCATTGAATCGAAGAAAATGTACATCTCACATTCAGCGAAATTACTTCGATTCCCGCAAAATATCGGCGGATGTAAACATTATTTGACCATTTTCTTTCACAGCCACCCGTATTGTGTCACCGGAACCGAACTCTCCGGCGAGTATTTTAAGTGCTAAAGGATCGGCAATAGAACGCTGAATTGCTCTTTTGAGCGGACGCGCACCATATTGCGGATCATAGCCGATTTTGCCCACCCACTCAATCGCCTCATCATCAAATTCGAGCGTAATATTATTGTCCGCCACACGCTTGGCAAGTTGAAGACATTGAAGCCGTGATATGGAAAATATCTCGTTTTGGGTTAATGGTTTAAACAAAATAATTTCATCTAATCTGTTCAAAAATTCCGGGCGCATTTTCTTTTTGAGCAATTCAATGATTTGCGAGCGTATGCCGCTCAATATACCATCGCGATTATCATCATTGATGTCATGAATTTTTTCTTGTATCACCTCCGTACCCAAATTCGATGTCATGATAATGATGGCATTTTTGAAATTGACCACCCTCCCTTTACTATCAGTAAGCCGTCCATCATCAAGTACTTGAAGTAATATATTAAACACATCGGTATGGGCTTTTTCTATTTCATCAAGCAATATTACGCTGTAAGGGTGATTGCGCACCGCTTCGGTCAATTGTCCGCCTTCTTCATAGCCGACATAACCCGGAGGTGCACCTATAAGTCGGGAAACAGAAAATTTTTCCATATACTCGCTCATATCAATCCGAATCATGGCATTTTCATCGTCGAAAAGAAATTCTGCCAAAGCACGTGCCAGTTCTGTTTTTCCAACGCCTGTTGTGCCCAAAAATATAAACGAACCTATCGGACGATGAGCATCTTGCAAACCGGCTCTTGAACGACGTATGGCATTGCTGACAGCTCGTATGGCTTCTGTTTGTGCTATGACGCGCTGATTCAAACGCTCCTCCATTGTGATAAGCTTTGTACGCTCGGTTTCTAACATACGCTGCACGGGAATACCCGTCCATTTAGCGACAATTTCGGCTATGTCTTCGGCATCAACCACTTCTTTCAACATTGTGCTGTTCGATTGCAAAGCTGTCAGCTGTTCATTGGCGGCACTCAATTTCTTTTGCAATTCGATAATTGTGCCATAGCGTATCTCGGCTACCTTGCCGTAATCGCCGTTGCGCTCATATTCCGCCGCCATGAGTTTTGCTTTTTCTATCTCCGATTTTAATGAACGCAAGGAAGCTATAGAGCTTTTTTCATTATCCCAATGCGTTTGCAATGCGGTGCGCTTTTCACGCAAATTCGCAAGCTCCTGTTCAATATCCAATAATCTACGCTTCGTTCTTTCGGTTTGTGTATCCATTATATTGCCCTCTCTGAAAAGTGAATCTAGTATATAGTATGGCGCGATTTAGCTTGGATGAAGCATCGCAACTCCGTGCCATGCGCTCAAAAGATCAATGTCATCATAATGTAACCATACAGAAAGACGATGCTATAACTTATAGATTTTCTATAAAGATATAGGGAACTGTCTCTCCGACTGATGAACTGATTTCTCATGCACTTGGCATCATTTGTTATGTTGTCATGACTATTTTCTCTAATTTCGCATGGGAATAATTCTTGTTTCAAGTATTTGGCACTCCATTATGCTCACTCGGCAAGGCAAGCAAGAAGCCAAGGGTTATTCAAAAAAATAGTTTCTGTCCTTTATGAAAATGATTGCTATGGATCCCGTTTTACGTCTTGGTATTATCGTCATTCTGAGCTATTTGCTCGGTTCCATCCCCACGGGTGTATGGATCAGCCGTGCCTTATTCGGTTTCGACATTCGCTCCAAAGGCAGTGGCAATATGGGAAGTACGAACATATTCCGCGTCTTGGGCTGGAAATGGGGCATAGTGGTTCAACTCATTGACATTATGAAAGGATTGGGTGCGGTGCTTTTTGTGAGCCATTTATTCGGCGGTCAAATGCCGTTTAACAATCACACCCCTTTCGAAGATGAAACCGTTGTCAAGTTGATTGCGGGCGCGGCTGCCGTGCTTGGTCATATTTTTTCTCTCTTTGTCAATTTTAGGGGCGGCAAAGGCATCAATACTGCCGCGGGGATGTTAGTGGCTTTAGCACCCGTAGATGTCGGTATTGCGGCTGCCGGTTTTCTTATTGCCGTCACTCTTTCCGGTTATATTTCGCTTGGTTCTATCATCGCTGCCATCACAATTCCTTTGGCAATGATATTCCGCTACAATATACTCCATGTGAATATTCCCGGCTATCACACTATGGTTTATTTTGCTGCTGCCATAGCACTTATCGTCATCTATACCCACAGGGGCAATATACGCAGATTGGCATCGGGAACCGAAAATCGTTTTTCTAAACTCCAGATATTTAAGCACAAAGACTGAGTTTTTACTACTGTCAGAAAAATTTTTATTGCACAGGGCGAACTTCATGTTCGCCTTTTTTCGTTTATTTGCAGTCAATTATTGCGGCAAATGCTTTTACCATTGTGATTATCACGTTCATCTGTGAGGATAATCACACAACATAAACAAAGCGATTGCCATACTCTCGTCAAGAAATCGGATTTCTTGTTTTTTTCAAAGACAATACAATAACAACGATGAATATAGGTATTATTGGCGCAGGCGGCTGGGGCACGGCACTTGCAACCGTATTGGCAGCAAACAACCATGCAATCACCCTCTGGACTCATGAAAAATCCGTCACCGAGGACATCAATAACAACCGTACAAATTCTACATTCTTACGAGGCATCACCTTACCCGACAATATCATCGCCACCCACGACCCGCGCGAACTTGAAAACCATGCCGAAATAGTTGTCATTACCGTACCCACCCAATATATTCGTTCCGTTATCAATGACTATGGATTCCGTTGCGCAGACCGGATTATTGTCAGTGGTGCAAAAGGCATAGAGAATGGCACCCTGATGCGAGTTTCCCAAATTATGCATGATGTCTGCCATATAAAACAAGAAAACTTTGTGGTTCTGACGGGACCAAGCCATGCCGAAGAGGTTGGCAAAGCAATTCCAACAACCGTCGTGGCTGCTTCCATTGATACAGCTTCGAGTACGCTTGTGCAACAATGTTTTTCCACACCTTGGTTCAGAGTCTATAGTTCCGACGACAGTATCGGCTGCGAACTTGGTGGAGCACTCAAAAATGTTATTGCTATTGCAGCCGGCATCATTGACGGTTTGGAAATGGGAGATAATACCAAAGCTGCACTTATCACTCGGGGACTTGCCGAAATGATGCGCATTGGTGCTTCATACGGTGCCGATAAAATGACATTTTCCGGTTTATCCGGTCTGGGAGATTTATTCGTAACATGCAATTCCCGACACAGCCGCAATCGCTATGTGGGAGAACAAATAGGCAAAGGTCGCCACTTAAACGATATTTTGGCAGAAATGACTATGGTAGCCGAAGGAGTAAGCACCACAAAATCCGTCCATCAATTATTACAATATATTGATGTCGAAATGCCCATCGCCGAACAAATGTATTCCATTTTATTCGAAAATAAATCACCGCGACAAGCAATTAATGAACTTATGATACGACAAACAAAACCCGAACATTGGTAAATTTGCAATAATGCTTTATTTTTAATTTTTCCTATTCTTCACCATGAAAATATCTTTTGTAATTGCCGCCATAATTCTATTATTATCCCCTGCGCAAAACAGTGCCCAAGATGGTTCAATATCAGCTACAACTCCCCTACAAATAGAAACTGCCCCGGATATTGCTCCTGAAATATATGGGTCATTTCTCGAAGTAATATATGATGCCTACACAGGTCCTTTCGGATTCTGTGCAGAAGAATTTCTTAATCGTGGATTTGATTTTGTAAAAAAGCAAAATCAAGCAGAGCCCAGACAATGGACATCAGAAACTTCTTCGGATGGAAAATGTTTTCTTACAAATGGTGGATACAATAGGCGTGGTAGATACAGTCTTGGTATTGAAAAATACAAAAACTCATCTGCAAAAGTGGGCATATCGCAAATGTTCTTTACCACACCGAACACAGCGATGGATTTTTATGTGTATGCTCGTTCCGAGAATTACAAAGGCACAATAAGACTTGCAATACGCGCATACGGCACTTCCACGATACTCATAGATACACTCTTGGGTGCGACCAACTCCGAATGGAATAAATTAAGGACAACATTTTCGCTTCCCTCTCATATTCATAAAGCCACAGCTTTAATTTACATTGATAGTGCAGGAACGGTAGAAATTGATGAGGCTTCACTCATGCCGAAAAACAATATATTCGGTGCAAGAAAAGAGCAATATGATCTTTACAAAAAATGGGGTACAACAATTATTCGATTTCCCGGTGGCGGTATTGCCGATGAAAGACAAGCAAAATGGGAAGGTAATGTTGGCGACAGAGATCAACGAACAACGGATACGGATAACTTGCAATATTCAGACGAATATTTTCGTTTTGAAGTTGGATATGATGAATTTTTACAATTCTGCGACACTTTAGGTGTAAAACCCCAATTGACTGCAAATTATGGCAGTGGTACTCCCGAAGAAGCTGCTGCATGGGTTGAATATACAAATGGAAATGAATCTACTCAGTATGGTGCTATGAGGGTAAACAATGGTTTTACTAAACCCTTCGATGTCAAATATTGGGAAGTAGGCAATGAACAGTACGGGATTTGGGAAACAGGCCATACAACCGCAGAAAATTATGCGACACGCTATAATGAATTTCACCGACTCATGAAAGAAAAAGACCCGACAATAAAACTTATGCCAACAGGCGACACATGGAGTGATGACTGGAATAAAAAAATGTTACAAGTAAATGCAAATAACATTGATGTTTATAGCGTACACTGGGGAATAGGACTGGACATCAATCCATCCATATTCGGCGACAGCTTACACAAAATTGCTGTAAGGGACGGATATTTTTGCGATTATTGGTACGATTATTTTATTGACAAATTACGTAACTATGGCTTGGCTTTATATGTCCCTTTGGCTAAGACTGAAAATGTATTTACTTATGGTGGTTTTGGCACTTATAAAGATGTGAGAACCGGAAGTATGCAACATGGCTTATGGTCTGCGACACATATGCATACCCTCATAAAAAATTGTTCATTTATGCGTTTAAATAATGCAACTGTTTTTGCTGGTATTATCAGAGCAGGTGAACACCCGGTAACGGGACAAAGAGTTATTTACGGCGGGGCTTCTTACCATGTAAACTCTCTTTATCGCAACACTATGAGAAAATATTATTTCCCCCTTGAAATTCAATCTCCAATATATGAATTCAACATTTTTAAAGACTATAAATGGATTGACGGGGTCGGCACTTTTGACGAAGATTCTATTGCTATCGCACTAATTAACACACATCCGCGCAACGACATGAATGTTTCTACATCTTTTCCTTTCCCACAAGACGCAATAGGTACTGTTTATCGCATAAGTACACCTTCTCACGAAAGTTATAATTCACCGGAAAATCCCGATCTTATCTCAACTGTGTCTGAATTAAAATCTCTAGGCAATTCACTAACCTTACCAGCTCATTCCGTAACCGTTATCGTCATGCCCCGAAGTACGAACTCCGCAATCAATGACTCAACCAGTACTACAGAATCATTAAAAGCAAACATCATACCCAACCCATCTCATGGTATGACACAACTGATTATCCACACAAATGCTAAAAATACAGAATTGACATTAGAACTAAAAAATATACTTGGAGAAACTATTATTCCCAAATTTCAGTGGACTTCAGACAGTAATCGCGTATTTATTACTGTCAATACTTCTGTGATCTCAACTGGACAATACTATTGGTTGATTCAAGATACTTCAGGAAAATCTATTACTCATTTGATGCAAGTAACTCAATAGTTTCATAGAATTGGATTCTTTATATCGCTCTTGTTGTGATTATTCTTGTTGTGATTATACATAGCTTGAACTGTATGATCAATCATTTTTTTTCTTTACTATGCTGTGATTATTGAAAACTTTTCGTAAGTTGCACACAGTGCTGCGACAAACTACGACTCGGTGATGGATAAAAGAAGAGAACGAGGAAGAGAAGAAAAGAGAAATGAGCCGTTGTTTACCGTACCTGATTACTTAATTTTTTTCATTTTTTCAAAGGAATTGCCATGAATAATCCACTCTATGGCACACCTCGCGCGAGAGAAACTCGGGGGGGGGTAAACATTTTTCACACAATGCTTTTGTGTGTTGTTATTATGGTTATGTCATCTAACCATACATATAGCCAATTATGGCAAGAATTGCCACCTAATCAGCCACTTAATTGCCCACCGATGAACAATTATGTGTTTAATCGTGCATTTTATGAAGGTAAAGTCGGAATAGGCGGCTTAGTTCCGGGTTCTGATACAGCATTTTGCCAACGTGTGTATGAGCCACAATCATTGCTGCATTTACATACAATTTATAGACAAGAGCCACTACAATATTTGCCTGCAAATATGACATTTCAATCCCATGTACCCTCAATGTTAGCAAATGAACGTTCACGATTTGCCGCATCAGAGATAAAATTTCTTTCAGGAAGTCGTCAAAATCTAAGTTCTGAATGGGAAGTAGGCGCAATTTCTACTATTGCGTGCGGCAGAGGTATAAATCCAAGTGATACCAATCCCTCGTTAGCATTATATGAACCGTCACTAAATACCGACTACAGGGGCGGTTTATTATTTTTCAATAGTCAGCCCAAAGGGTCGGTCGGATTGGTTGAAGTCATGCGTATGGTCAATAATCGGGTTGGGATTGGATTAAATACACCACAAGGTACTTTGCCTATGCAATTATCACCATATGCTAATCCTCTCGGTCGTTTTCAAGTTATTTCTCAAATCATTGCAGGTGGCGCAAGTGGAGAAAATACTAGCAGACCGGATTTCCAGGGTATTGTGACTTTACTCCCGGGTAATAATAGTTCATGGTGGCATATCAAAAATGATAATAGCACATTACGAATTATGATAGGTGGTTCCTCACCTACTGCGGAGAGTGATGTCCCTGCACCGGACCCTGTCAAACATACCGCTATGACATTTCAAAATTGGAATAACTCTGTTACCATCGGTTCAGATATTATTCCTTTGCATGCTACTTGCGCTATATATTCCGAACCCTTATTCAATAATCTACCTCAGCCAACAACATTACGTATAGCACGAAAAAGAACAAATGGTATTGACGGTAATACGAATATTCCGGGGGTGAGCGGTTACAAAGGATATAAACTCCTTTCCGCCGGACATGAAGAAGAAGAACGATTTATTATCTATGGCGATGGGAAAACAAGAATCGGCGAGAAAGCAATTACATCGGGCACTCATGCCAATTGGCAGCTTGCCGTTGACGGTAAAATTGTATCCACCGAAGTAGTTGTTACTTTGGATAATTGGGCTGCTTTTATTTTTGAGAAGGACTATGCACTGCGCAGCTTAGAAGATGTGTAAAAATTTATTGATGATAATGGGCATTTACCCGATATTCTCAATGAAAAAGAAGTAAAAAATAATGGCGGCATTGAAATCGGCGAAATGCAAGTAAAACTCTTACAAAAAGTAGAAGAACGGACTCTCTCTATGATTCAATTGAAAAAAGAAAATGATATGTTGAAAGAAAAAATCAATGCCTTACAAAAGTAAATATTGTTTATTTTTTATTACACCCATCATGAAAGTCATCCTCATACTTCTCTTTGTTTGTGTGACAGCACACATTTCTTTTGCGCAAGATTCAACAAAAGCTCGTTATCTTGATACCATTGCATTGAAGCCATTCTTTGGGTTGGGATTGATAAATGGAACAAGGGTAGGCGCGCAAATTCAATACAGCGATATTATTGCTCTTGAACTGGGTGCTGGATTTGATTTTTTTTTAGTCCCAATTTTATTAATTAGGGGGATACCTTATAAATATTTGACTTTGTCCCAAGGATTGATTTTTACTCCGTTTCCGGAAAAAAGACTATCCCTGATTCTTTACAATGCTTATTTATCGGATATTGATCAATCGGGTTTTCAGCGTTATTGGCAATACATGATCGGCTGGTCAATACCTTTAGGTGAATTTACTCATTCTCGACTTTCCTTCGGTAGAGCAGTTCCTCCTGAGGGAGGACATAATTTATATGGGTTTTCTGTAAGTGATGCCATTATAAATTTTGACTTTGTTATGACATTCGATCATCACAAAATTCGATTTTAGAGACATACCTTTAAACACTTTCTATTATTTTTATTGATTATATTTTATGAAACATATAATTCTCATTTTTATCATACTGTGTTTATATCATACACACAGTTCTGCCCACGAGCAGTGGGTACATCAATATATAGTGCAAGAAGCATATCGCTATTTGGAAAGGCATGTCGGACCTATACCTGCATTAAAAAACTATGTAGGTATTGATGGATCCGGCAATGCTTTTTTCGGAAAGGGAGGCATAGATAGACCATTCGAACATCAATATCCTCTTGCAGTAGGTATATGGCAAGAAGATGAGATTGATGCCGTCTGGGAATATTCTGGATTAGGGGGCGCAACTAAAACAACGACACATTTTTGGTCTGCACAAGGTGGTGATGATGTGATGACAGATTTTCCTGAAGTTACAATCGGCGACAGAGAAAATGCATGGGTTAAAACTCGAATTTATATGTTTCCGCATGAAAATATTTTTACAAAAGATGCTGTTATAGTTAATGGTAAATATTCAATGCGTGTTGAAACTTGGTTTAAGAATTTTACCATGGGACTCAGTTCAATTCGTCTCAAATATCATGATCTGTGTAATTTAATCAATACCGGTTCTTGTTCAGTACCGCAAGGTAGAGACAATATACTAGGAATAGAGCACAATAATAATGGTACTCATAATACATTTTTCTCCCATGAGAGAGCAAAAATTATAGGGTGGAATATCTTTGGACGCATATTACATTTATTGACAGATATGGGAGTGCCTGCACATACTCATTCAGACGCACATCCATGTACTTTGCTAATATGGGATGGTGAACCTTATGAAACATGGATGGGTACAAATCTACATGAATCAACTTGGGATAATTGTCCAACCGACAATAGTACACCCGTAGCAACTAACTGGACTGCCAAATCAGCTTCACAACATGGAGGACTTCTCTATGAAGTGTTTTCGATGAATGATAAAGATGCTTTACGCTATTTATTTTATACCATGAATAGACTTTCCGCTCATTTTGCTTCCGCCGATGAAAATGGTAATGATTGGCTCTGGAATGGGAGCAGTATGTTAGTAAGTAATCGTTATGCAGAATTAGGTACTACTGCCACAACGGGCTCAGATGGGGGTGCCAATCTAACAAATACAACTTTCGCATTTTTAGGTGATGAATTAATGAATTATGCAATACGAGCAACTGCGACCGCTATGTATTGGATGGCAATAAAAACAAGTTTAGTGGGTTGTCCGGAAACTGTGTATCAACAAAGCCACACCTATTATGGTATGCGTAGTTATAATGAAGAATGTGTTATCAAAGCGGCTTCAAATATTATAGCAGGATCGAATGTAAACAGCAATTTATCTGATGCACAGGGAGCTGTGATTGTCAAAGATGGTACTTTGACTTATAAAGCCGGTGAGGAAATTCAGCTTAAACCGGGATTTCATGCCAAAAATGGCAGTACATTTAGAGCTATGATTGACAATGCCTGCCCCCTCACCAATCAAATTTGCACATATTCGCAAAATTCCAATACAGGAGGAGAAAACTATAATGGTTTATCAAAGGGCACTTTTGGAAAAGAAATAGCTACACTTTTACCTGATACATTTGCACTAACCAATATTATGGTTTTAAGGAACACCCCTGTTTGGGAAATCGGAATTGATACAATCGTTGTAGGTTCTCGAGCCTATGTTGAAGATATTCTTCGAACTATTGATTCATCGAATGTTGATACAAACATTATAGATTTGCCTATTAGCTACTATACTGATAGCGTCAAAATATTTAGTGAGCAAGATTCTATTTTTTATGCGGGCGATGATTCTTTATTGGTAAATATTCCGTGTTTTTCCAAAGTAATACTTACC
>JAYRWZ010000095.1:0-16480 GCA_041917875.1 Chloroflexota bacterium
CTGGCAGTGCGCACCATTCACCCTATGGTTGTGTATCATATGGCATGGTTTCCCTTGTTTTTGATGTTGATAGATAAAGCAGCATTTCATAAGAATATGAAGTCATTATTCGGTGCCGCATTGGTTTTAGGGCTGATGTTACTATCCGGACACCCCCAAACATCGGCATTTTGTTTAATCTTCACGGTGATATATTTACTCTGGATGGGCATTGGTGCATTAAAAGCCAAGGAAATGACTATTGCGGGATTTGGCACAGGTGCCGCGGCGGCTATTGGCACCATGGTACTCGCTGCCATATTGGTTGCTATTCAGTTTTTACCGGCAAAAGAGCTTGCCGATTTATCGGAACGTAGCGAAATCACCTATGAAAAAACAGCTGACGGCTCTTTGATGCCCTCACAATTGTTAACAGCTATTGTTCCTAATCTCTATGGGAAATCATTCCCTGGGAAATCCTCTCCCCCATATTATTTGCAGGACGCTGAAGGCAAACCAGCAGAAACCCATTACTACTGGGATACTTCGTTTTATTTTGGCAGCATCACCTTGATATTTGGGATTTTTGGCGCGCTGACATTGTGGAGAACACGTTTTGGTTCATTTATTATCACAATGTGCGGCATAGCCTTTTTATATGGTTTGGGCAAAAATGGTTTTTTACATCCCCTGTTACAGGATGTGCCGGTGCTTGGTTCTTTTCGTAATCCGGCACGTATGATGTTTTATTGGAGTTTCGGATTGTCCATTATGGCGGGGTTTGGTTTTGATGCTTTGCGCAATGCGGACAAATCGGCAGTGATACGACGTTTTCTGATACCTGCGGGCATCATCTTGGGTATTGCCTTGCTAGTATCTATCGGTGCTTTGAGCGGCATGCTTGGCACACCGGAGAATGCGGTTGATGCAGTGAGTGGTTTTGGTATTCAGGCATTGGTGATGATTATTGCTGCTTTTGTGATTGGTCATATTGTGCATCGCGGCTGGGTAAATCCTGTTGTGGGCGGCGCGATTGCAACAGTGTTAATATTTATTGACTTAACCATAGCATATTCGGGATTCAGTGCCTCGAAAGAAAATCCGGCACAGCAATTTACGATGGATGCGGAAACGGCACAATCCTTTGGCATCAAACCACCGACAGAGATATTCCGCGTTTCGATGCGTAATAAATACGGCATGGCAATGAAGCGTAATCAAGGACCTCTGAATAAAATTATGTTATTCGAGGGCTATAATCCGATCTTGCTGTCACGCCGGAGCCCTATGGCGCAAACATCAAAAGAAGCTGCGGACTTGCTGAATATTCGTTATGAACTTGTGATTGATTCCATGCGCGGTCAATTAGCATTTGCCGAAAGACCAAGTGTGCTGCCCCGTGCACGTATGGTGTATAATGTGCGGACTGTTCCGACCGATAATGTTAAAGCGGTGATGAAAGCCGGTGGTATAGACTATAAAAATCAATCGGTGATTGAAGAACAATTACCGGCACAACTTTCGGGAAAAGCCGCCGACAGCGTAAAGCACAGCGTTGTCTGCACCTCATACAGCGATAATGAATTCAGCTATACAGTTGAAACCGAAGAGCCGGGATTATTATCATTGAGTGAAATCTGGTATCCGGCATGGAAAGCCACCATTGATGGCAATGAAACACCGATGTATAGAACCAATTACAGTTTACGCGGTATCTTTGTTCCCAAAGGAACACACACTATTACGATGAAGTATGAATCGGCAACATTTGCTACAGGAAAAATGCTCACAATAGTAGGGCTTATCCTTTGCGGTGGCGGTTTTGCAGCGGCAATGGTGATGGGAAAGAAACAACAATCATGAAGTTCAAAGGATAATCAACAATGAAACAAATGTATATAGCAGGCAATTGGAAGATGAATATGGCACCGTCACAGGCGCATATATTCATGACTGAGCTCAAAGCAGCGATGCCCCACACCGATGCAGACTGTCATGTGATTGTGTGTCCGCCTTATCTTGCTTTACCCACAGTTGCAGAGCAAACCGAGAACACGCCGATAATGTTTGGTGCTCAAAATTGTCATGAGCATGATAAAGGTGCTTACACGGGAGAAATTTCCGCAGCCATGCTGGCAGATATAGGAGTGAAGTATTGTATCGTTGGACATTCGGAACGGCGCCGTGATTTTCAGGAAACCGATGAACAGATAGCGAAAAAGATTGTGGCACTGCTTGCAAAGAATATACGACCTATATGGTGCGTAGGCGAGACCTTAGAGGAGCGACAGACGGGTATCACATCACAGCGTATTCGTTCACAGATAACCACCACATTAGATTGCTTGAAAGGACAGGATTGTTCGCCCATGCTTATTGCCTATGAACCTATTTGGGCAATAGGTACGGGACTTGCCGCCACACCGGAACAAGCCGAAGAAGTACATAATGATATTCACGCAACAGTAGCATCATATGGGGTACAACTTCCGGTGCTGTACGGTGGCTCTGTAACGGCAGACAATGCAGAATCACTCCTAAGCCGTGCATCCATCAACGGTGCACTTATTGGGGGCGCTTCATTATCAGTACCATCATTTATTTCTGTCATCAGCACAGCGCAACGTATTCTTTCAAAAAAATTATAATCCTGTGTATTTATCCGTACCGAATATAATCTCTCTTGCACGTGTTATTATGGCACCTATTGTGTATATATTATTAAGTGCACAAGGAAGTCTTACCTCAAAGATAGCGGTGATAATATTTATTATTGGAGCATTGACAGATTATTTTGACGGCTGGATAGCACGTCGCTATAAGCAACAAACGGAATTTGGTATTTTTTTCGACCCCCTCGCGGATAAAATATTAACGGCATCAGCTTTTTTTGCGTTTGTAACAATGGGAATATTACCATTATGGATGGTGCTTATTGTTATTTTCCGTGATGTATTTACGACATTTTTACGATTATTCGCCGATGAAATCCGATTATCAATAAAAACATCACGTTCAGCAAAGGTAAAAACATTTATTCAAATGGTGTTTATTATTTATTTGCTGATTTTATTATTTATATCTACCACAGAAATACCGGGTCATATTCGTGCCCAAGCCACGCAATTATTATACGGCAATTACACTGATTGGGCAATGTCATTATTGACGGCATATACAGTATGGACTTCTATCGAATATATATTTGCTAATCGAGAAGTGATACGGCGATTATTGACAAAAGAAGGGCATGATTATTCCGCAATATTATTAGGAAGTTTTTTTGGTATAGGTTTTTTACCCAAAGCACCGGGTACATTTGGTTCCTTAGCGGCATTGTTGTTAGTGTTTTTTTCACCGCCATGGTATGTCTATGCCATCAGTGCGGGGATTGCAACCCTTATCGGATTTTGGGCAATTCCGTCAATGGAAAAGCGTATCGGCGATGATTCTCCAAGCATAGTTATTGATGAAGTGGCAGGAATGTGGTTGACTTTTGCACTCCCGTCCGTCACGGTCGGCTGGGTATGGGCATTGGTTGGTTTTGGACTATTTCGTCTTTTCGATATATGGAAACCCTATCCTATTCGTTTACTCAATGAACAAATGGGTGCTTTATGGGTTATTGCCGATGATATTATTGCCGGGTAATATGCGGGATTTTGTCTCTTTAGTCTCTATTGGACCTATAATATTTTCTACCTTGTTTATCTGGGTATGAAATAATCATTTTTATCTACTTAATGTCTCAACGGAAAATCCGATTATGAAGACAGCAATTTTTATCATAGTCTTGCTTATCGCTTCCTGTCAAGTGTATGGGCAAACACAATGGCAAGCCAAGGTTTTACCTCCGGATTATAGAGACTCGTATTGGTTAGATATTTACTTTTTACCAAGTGACACTCTCTTGGGGTGGGCTGTTGGTGCAAAAACATCACCGCCTGTTGCTTCAAATGACGGTGCTGTGGCACGCACCACCGATGCAGGAAGGACATGGGAATGTGTGACTATTTTGGGTTCACAGATGTTAGAAAGTGTTCATTTTCTTGATAAAGATGTCGGCTATGCTTCGGGTACGAAAGGGATATATAAATCCATAAATGGCGGTATAAATTGGATAGAACTCAATTTGCCCGACACACTTGGCGGCTGGGGTTGTCATTTTATTGACAGAGACAATGGGCTGTATATCGGCGGCGGTTGTGGCAATAATAACAACAGTAATCCGCAGCGTTTTTACAGAACAAGCGATGGAGGCACTACGTGGACACGAACACTGTACAATGCAAACGATAATGCATTGACAGATCCATTACTCTTGGAAAAAGACGGGCTTGGTTATGCAAGTGGAAGCGGCTGGATATGGCGAACCTTGGACGGAGGCAGAACATGGCGGGTATGGATTTCTACGGGCAATATTAAAGGATGGCAAGAAGAAATTACGAATATCGGAGACAGTTTTTTAGTTCCGACATCCGGACTTGATTGTAATAGCAGCGAAAATTACGGCGATTTGCGATTTACTACCGATGCGGGGAGGACATGGAGCACCTTTGCCACCGGCTTCAATATGTTCGGCACATATTTAACCTCTCCAACATCGGGTTGGGGTGTAGGAACGGATAATAAAGTTTTTTTTACGCAAGACGCAGGGAAATCATGGATAAATGTGAATTGTGGCATTAACGCATCCGATGTGTTGGATGATGTTTGGTTCATTCACGATGATTGGGGCTGGGCAGTCGGTTCAAAAATCTATGAATACAGAACAGTACAGCCGCGCCCAGTGACAATTCTGCTTAATAGAACAATGCCTTTATGTCCGGGCGATACCATAGAATTAACAGTCGAACAAAATTTTGAAAATTTCCGATGGTCAAATGGCGAAACAGGGAAAACTTTACGGGTAACACAATCGGGAATATATTCTGTGACAGCCAAAGATCCATGGACTTGCCGAGAAGTCACGGCAAGCATAGATATTCTCTTTTATCCGTTAAAAACTCCGACAATTCAATTATCGGGTTCGACTGTATTATGCAATGAAGGCGATGCTCTGGAATTATCAGCTCAACAATGGGCACAATATCCTATACAATGGTCAAATGGTTCACAACAGAAAAATATTATTGTTTCTGACAGCGGCGCATATTGGTTTTCAGGGATTGATGAAAATGGCTGTGGATTCGTAAGCGATACCATACGAATAACAAAAGCTCTCATTCAAAGACCGGTTGTAGGATTGTCCGATAAACCACAATTTTGTATTGGCGATAGTATTACATTAACGGGATCAGACGGATTTACAGATTTTAGCTGGAATAATGGAATAAAATCGAAAACAATAATTGTCAAAGAAAGTGGTATTTATTTCTTTACGGCATTAGATAAATACGGATGTGTACGAATAAGCGATTCTGTGTTCATTACAGTATTACCCATAAAAAACAGTTTAGTTTTTGTTGATATAAGATCAGCAATACGTTTTGATTCAGTGAATGCACAAAAAATATATTGCAAAGAAATAACGATTCAAAATACGGGAATAGCCACCACAATTATTTTCCCCTATTTTATCCGCAATACGGTATTTTCCGTACCGCCTTCCCAATTACCGATACGGCTAGCTCGCGGAGAGGAAAAATCGCTCACAATATGTTTTGCCCCGGACACTATCGGCTATCATTTTGACACTTTAATAGTGAATGATACTTGCAAAGCACACCGATTACCCGTAGAGAGTTCACTCATCACCCTGGGCGATATGATAATGCGGGGAGAATGTGATATTCCTCTTCGTGTGCGCATGAAGCGTTCGGGTTCTACATACTATATAGCACCGCCGTACCCTAATCCGAGCTCTGAACGTTTACGACTTTCCATCGTCGGCGAAGGCGACTTTTTCGCTGAGCCATACCTGCGGATTATAGATAACTTGGGGAACATCTTCACAAGTTCAGATCACCCCAATGGACTTATGTCAGTGCATGTCCAAAGTGGTCAATATGAAGTGCAAATCAACACGCAAGGATGGATACGAGGACATTACGCCGTAATTTTGCATATAGAGGACAGCGTTTTGTGCTATCCATTCACAGTTTATTAGACGGTAACAAACAATGTGGACAATATCTAATGGTTTGAGTTTCATACGTTTACTTATGTCATTTCCATTAGCGTATTTTCTCTGGACTTATGACACGACAGGAGTGATTGTCATGGGTGTTGCTGCTTATATCTCCGATATTTTGGACGGTTACCTTGCCCGAAGACTCAATCAGATCTCAGAATGGGGAAAAATTATTGACCCGATAGCAGATAAGATTTTTGTTGGTACAGCAGTGATCGTTATGATAGTGCAACAACGCATTCCTCTATGGTTCGTAGCAATCGTACTCGGCAGGGATTTACTCATTGTCATTGCCGGAGCTTGGTATTCGAAAAAACATAACTTTGTCTTACCATCCGTCTTCGCAGGTAAAGCGGCAGTAGTAGCCATCGCATTTGCATTACTCATCCATGTCATAGGGGTGCCGATGATAGAGCCGTACACACTTTGGTGGGCTTGTTTACTGATGGCTTTGTCACTGTATGTCTATGGACATCGTTTATACAAACATATTTCTCAATAACAATAGTATTTTCATGGGTTTTTTTGACAAAATTAAAGCAAAGGTCACATCAGTTTTTGAAGCTGTCGGATTTGATAAATTGGTGTCGGGTTTAGAAAAAACGCGCGCTGCTTTTGTGAACCGTTTGCAAAAAGTTTTAGGCGGCGGTAGAAAAATTGACGCTCAATTATTAGATGAAGTCGAGGAAATTCTCATTACATCAGATATAGGGGTAACCACATCAGCAAAAATTATTGAGAATGTCAAAGCCACGGTAAAGAAGGAGCGCTTTGAAAATGCGGAACAAATCTATGATTTAATAAAGCAAGAAATTCTCGCAATTTTTGCCAAAGCTCAAAAACAATGGACTCCGTTGGATTATAATTTGACGGGAAAATCAAAACCATATTCCATGCTCATTGTTGGTGTTAACGGTGTAGGCAAAACAACAACAATAGGAAAACTTTCCAATAACTTTAAAAATCACGGAAAAAAAGTGATTATTGGTGCTGCAGATACTTTTCGTGCAGCAGCAAATGAACAATTGGAAGTTTGGGCAGAGCGTGCCGGAGTGGATATAGTGTCCCAACATCAAGGTGCAGACCCCGCTGCGGTTGCATTCGATACGATGAATGCCGCAATTGCGCGAGATACCGATGTTGTCATTATTGATACGGCAGGCAGATTACATAATAAAACGCATCTTATGACCGAGCTTGAAAAAATAGGCCGTGTCATGAAAAAAAACAGAGCCGATGCTCCCAATGAAGTATTGCTTGTGTTGGATGCAACCACTGGACAAAATGCTTTGCAGCAAGCAAGAGAATTTACGAAAGTGGCACCCCTTACCGGTTTAATTCTCACAAAATTAGACGGCACAGCAAAAGGCGGCATTGTCATTGCCATAACGGATGAATTACAACTTCCCGTACGATTTATCGGCGTAGGCGAAAAAATTGATGATCTTCAGCTTTTTGATCCTGTTGCTTATGTCGAAGCATTGTTTGAGCAACCCGAAAAAACGGAAAGTTGATGCTATGCCCTCAGTAACATATTATACAATGATCGCAGAGATGGTATTATTGATTATTTTTAGCTCGTAAGCATTTGAAACAGACAAGTCATCATATCTCTTTCAATGTCAGTACAGCATGATAATTATCATTTTTGCCATAAGTGCTGCACTTTATTTTTGCACAAAAATTCATTATTTAAATCATTATTATGCCAATTATCACATCTCTCGACCCAAGAATAACGCGACTTGGAATACCGGATCGTTTTGACACCCCTCCATCCGCAAAAGAAGAATTGGATCAATTCCAGACCTATGAGATTTTTTGCAGGGAAAAAACCGGTGCTCATCATGTGCATGTAGGTTCTGTGCATGCTCCTTCACCGGAAATTGCTCTGAGTTTTGCTAAAGAACAATATGGCAGACGTGGCAAAGTACTCAATATGTGGGTTGTCAAAACTGCCGACGTCTATGTCATGGATGAACAAGACTCTGATATGTTCGACACAGCAGCAGAAAAAGGATATCGTGATGTTGTGGATTATGCAAGGGTACGCGACCGCATTGATGCCTATAAACAAAAACAACAAACAATACTCGAATAATTACTTCATCGAACACGTATGGCAATACAAAATTTACTTTTAAAAATGGCTGATGATGCACTTATCATCGGTCACAGAAATTCAGAATGGACAGGGCTTGGTCCAATATTAGAAGAGGATATAGCATTTTCCTCAATAGCACAAGATAAAATTGGTCATTCGCTTGCATTATTTACTATGATGCAAGATTTTAACGGAATGACTCCCGAACATGCGGCTTTTTCTCGCAATGCCCAAGATTATACTTGTTGTCATTTAGTTGAGTATCCAATCGGCGGTTATGATTTCAGTTTAATGCGACATTTTCTTTTTGACACCGCAGAATTGTTGCGCTATCAATTATTGCGTGACAGTTCTTTTGAGCCATTAGCAAAATTGGCAAAAAAAGTTGTCGGAGAAATTAAATATCATGTTTTTCATGCCAATACTTGGGTTGTGCAATTAAGCGCACAGGGAACAGAAGAAAGCCATACTATTATGCAGCAAGCTCTTAACACTTGCTATCCATTAGCGTTGGGAATATTCGAACCGTCAAAAGTAGAACAAGAGCTTATTGATACAAATATATTCGTGGGAGAAAAACAACTTCAAACGATATGGCAAGAATCAATTCAAGCCACTTTACAAAAAGCCGGTTTAATGCTTCCGACTATTGCCGATGAAACCGCGGCGTATGGGGGGCGCTATGGTTATCACACGGAATATTTACAGCCGCTGCTGGATGAAATGACAGAGGTCTATCGGTTAGACCCAAGTGCCGAATGGTAAATACTGTATAATGTAAAGGGGTCAGCGATGACTCCTTTATCGTTTTAATGTAAAAGAAATCGTTGTTCCCTTGCCGATATCACTTTCTGCGGAAAATTGCGATTGATGCGCTTCTAAAATATGCTTGACGATTGCCAATCCCAATCCTGTACCGCCGACTGCTCGCGAACGGTCTTTATCAACACGATAAAATCTCTCGAAGATGCGAGGCAAATGCTCTTTGGGAATACCGATCCCACTATCACTTACTTTAATAATAACTTCTTTTTCCCGAACAATCGTGGATATTTTTACCTCTCCACCATCAACATTATATTTGATAGCATTTTGCACTAAATTCGTAATCACTTGCAAAACGCGCTCTTTGTCCCCGAATACAGTAGCTGTCGCACTCGTTTCAATATCGCAATGAATCTTTACTTGTCGTTGTTCTGCCTCAAACTCTAATGCCTGTACGGTATCTTTGATGATTTCATTGATATAAAAGTAACGAAAACTAAGACGCATTTCACCGGACTCGATCTTGGATATATTTATGAGATCACCCAGCAAAATGTTTAATCGCTCCGCATTGCTATATGCTCTCTGAGTAAATTGACGGGCTACATTCGGGTCATCGAGCGCACCATCCAACAAGGTTTCCAAATATCCTTGTATTGAAAAGATCGGTGTGCGTAATTCATGAGAAACATTACCAAGAAACTCAGAGCGCACTCTTTCTAAACGTTTGGTTTCCATCACATCTTTTAGTGCTTTATCTGCAAGTATTGCAACAGCTTCCGCAGCACAACGTACTTCAATTGGTACGGAAGCATCATCGTGCAATGGCGACACAAATGCCGCACCGCCATGCACGGCGCCCGCCACAGAAGCAATATTTTTTAACGGAACTGAGACTTTTTTCCTGAACATCCAAGCAGCCCAAAAACCAAGCAAGATCGAGATGCCCAGAATTATGGCAATTTCGATGCTTAATACAAGCATACCGGAAAATCTGCCTGTATCAAACATTCGCATTGTCAAGAACGTCATCATGCCCGTCACACTGCAAAAGACAAAGACTATGAGATGTATCCATTGGTAAGTTTTCATATTTGCATTACAGTAAACAAAATGGCTACGAATATGCACATTTTTTTTCAAATAGTACTATTGTCATTTCATTACATCATACAATATCAACACAAATGCGAGAATCCCAATCAACAATGTTCACAACATTTGATGATTGGTGCAAATTTCTTAGATTGATGTTGATGAGATAAACAACTAATCATCAATAGACGTATTCAATACCGTAAGAATAATTTATGTCATTGCGTCATTCCATACAGTTAGGAACTTCTGCACTCATTATTGTGATACTTGTACGAATATTTGCCTTTGAGGTATTTATCGTTCCAACCGATTCAATGTCGCCAACAATTCAAAAAAGCGAAAAAGTTTTTGTAAACAAACTTCGATTTTTTATTGGGTTTCCTGCAAGATTGCCATTTATCGGTAGAATAACAGATCCCTTCCGCTTTACATTATTGAGCCCCAAAAGAAATGATATCATTGTTTTTATACGAAACGAACAGCACAATGATGCTCTGTATGTCAAGAGAATTTATGCTGCGCCTCATGATACACTCTACAGCAATGATACAACACTATGGGTTCAAGCATCTAACAATGTCATTTCATATTCAAAAAAGCGTCATTTTTGGATGGGTAATATACAATCGCCGCTTATTGTTCCCGCAAAAGGTGATACTCTGAGAATTAACAGCTCAACTATTGAGTGGTATAAAAATGCCATTGAACATGAAGGAACAAAAATTACTATCGTGAATAATATAGTATATTTTAACGGCAAACCACAAAATCATTATATTGTTCGCAATAACTATTATGTTGTTTTAGGGGACAACCTTTCTCACAGTTCGGATTCTCGTTTTTATGGATTCGTACCTGAAAACACTATCTACGGCAGTCCGCTATTTTAACTGCTCAAAATTACATGGATTCAAATATACTGCTCTCGAATCCTTACAATTCAAAAAAAATCATGGAAACTTCTACAGTCACTGCGATCATGGTATAAATTTCCACATTATTTACAAATCCGGCGAATACATTATCCGAAGTACAAATTCACGAGCCGGACCGGGTATAGCCGGCACTAATTGGGATAAATCATTAGCATCGGATATGTATGGCTGCGGAAACAAGATTTTTTCATTTGTCAGATTATGACAAGAGAGTGACAGAGTGAGGTTTTCGACGGGTAAATTCCATTGCAATGCCAAAGCAGCAAGAAAATATGCAGGAAACTCTTGCAAGGAATTCTGCAAAGTATTATCCTTAACATCGGAAAATCCATAATATCTTGATGAATATTGAAATGATGGTGTAATAGTGAGCGTTGGCAAAAGTGAATACGCCAGTAAAAGAGCAATTTTATGTGAAGGGAAAGCAAGATATTGCGATATGGGAATAAAAGAAGGTTGATAAGAAATTTCCCTATTATGCAATGAGCGATAATAAGAATAATTCAACCAACCATTGAGATGTGATTGTTTGAACCGTAACTCGGATTCTATACCATAAGTACCGGAACTATTGCCATTGATATATGCCCCTACAATAGAAGTATTGCGGAACACGATTGGATTATCAAGCGTATGGATAAAGCCATTGGCAGTCCACAGCAGATTATTCGACACACGATACCCGAATTCAAGTTCATACGAGGATGTAAATTCCGGTTCTATAGAATTAAGTGCCGCCGTAATATTCATTATTGTTGGAGCACGAAACGATCTGCTTGCCATTGCTTTCAGATGAAAATCACCCAACAATTTCGTTGCAGCAAATCGCGGTACAAAAGCTGAACCGAAAGCACTATTATGTTCTAAGCGAAAACCAAATGACAAGTTCACAAATGCAGTAGTCCACTCCCCCATTGCATATCCTGCTATATTAACAAAATCAACAGTGCGCATTGCTTTTTTTTCTGCATCAAACCAATAAGAACTATCATCAGAAGTTGAAAGTCCTCGATCAATCCAAGATTCAATTCCTGTAGAAACAAGAAAATTATCCACAACAGGAATTATGGCCGGTAAAGACACCGTAAATCGTTGCACTTCATGCGAAAAATAGCTGTCATTTTCTTTAGCAGTATTATCTATTGTCTCCCAGGGGAATTGTCTTTGAAAAATAATTCTCGGCGTAAATGTATATGCATCAGTTTTTATGGTAAAATCTATATGAGCATTGAACAAAGAAAAATTTGTCATCATTGATACAGCGTTGATTGGGCTTGCAATACTAAATCTTTCAGACATTATCCCAAAAGAAAAGTTTTTATGAACTGCATGCATGAATAATGAATACGATGAGAATTTTTGTAGTTCCTTCGACGAGTATAATTGCCGTTCAAGGACAGTATCGTTAAAGACATTTGCATACATTTCAAAATCGGATTGTACGCCTTGCCTAACATTACCGTTCAGATATACATCAAAACCCAATACTTTAGTATTAAGATTAGCGGTAACAGTTTGACGCAAACCACCTTCAGGCATAATTCCTGTTTTTACTGATAGTAATGCTGACTCTTTATCCGCTCGTGTAATAATATTAATAACCCCCAGACCGGCAAAACCTCCGTATTGTACGGAGCCGGGACCACGGATTATCTCAATCCTCTCTATGTTATCGACATCTATACGATTCCCTATAACGGGATTCCCGTATAAAATATCATTGATGGGATTACCATCAATTTGAACAAGTATTTTTCCTTCATGAGCCCAATTTCCTCTTAATCCGATGCCAAGTGCATTTTGAACATCAAGCCCCATCTGAAATCCCGGTATCAAGCGTAATATATCCGTTAAATCCCGTGCACACGACTGAAGTATTTCCTCGCGAGTAATCAAACTTACAATACTGGGCGATTCCTCAAGTGAGGTAAATTTTACACTCGCAATACGTATATCGGTATCCAACAGCTCTTCCAATGACATTGTCTCGAGCGTGCCTTCATCTTTTTGTGCATGACAAACTATGGAAAATGCGAGAAGCACTGCGCAATATATCAAAACATGAATCTTAATTTTTTGCATATTATTCGTCTCCTACAATTGTTGCAAGTTTTAACACTTCCGAAGAAATCTCATGACTTTGTGATTTCAGTACAACAATATTGACAATAATTTTCGGCTTATTGTTTTCGGAATAAATACTGAGAGCGGCAAGATTGTCTTTGACATCGTCCGGGGTGGAAGACACACACAAAATTCCTTTGCTATTACATTGTGATACTATGGACTTAGATGATTTAGCAACATAAAGCACATTAAACTTTGATTGATGAAGTATCTTATCGCTCTTCACTTCGGTCACGCTGATTCCAATATTGCCGAACCCTCGTATTATCTCATCAATTTCTGGATTAGTATCGTCGGCAAAAACCGCTAAATTTATACCATCTTTGGCTAAAACTTTACAATAAGAAAATATTTTTTTATAGAGTACAGTTTGTATTTTGGCGGGTGCCGGTTTTAATGTTTCAATTTGTATGATAAAACCCAAAGTGATTATGGCAATGGCAACAATGATGAGCAAAGTGTTATATCGCTGAAAAACATACTTCATACAGTTACTTATTTCTCGAATATTCTTCTAACAATTTAGAAAAAAACTTATAGTCATATAACTCTGCTGCGGCTTCAAATCGCTGAATAATAGCACCCACCGAAGAATTGTGGGTAAGCTCTGTTTTTCCTATGCGCAACATTTCCTCAAAGTCTTGTAACTCCATTGCTGCAAACAATGCTTCTTTCTGATTATTCGGTAATGTTAATAGATAAGAGACAATGGATGGAATCGTCAATTCTTTATGATTCTCCGTATAAGCTTCCTGTTCAGTATTTCCATTATCATAATCGGCATTTTCGTCACCATCAAGATGAACGAATTGTGTTATGGTTGCGTGAATTTGATCAATTGTAAAAGGTTTAGACACTACATCATTAAATCCAATGTCCAATAATGATTCCTTGCTGCTTGTCATGACATCGGCTGTGACAGCGACAATCGGAAGTTTTTTATTATTCATCGTATTACGAATTATATCAACTGCTTCTTTACCATCCATTATAGGCATCATCAAATCCATAAATACAATAGGCGGGTTAAGTGATTCAATCATCTCAATGGCTTGTTTACCATTTTCTGCTTCATGACATTCAAAACCAATAGATTCCAGAATGACCGAAAGCAATACTCTATTCGTTACAACATCGTCAACAATCAGAGTCACCAAGTTATGATTTTCTATTATCTGTTCAAGTGAAATTCTATGGCTGTCATTTGTATGATGTGTAATTTCTTGCGAAAAATCCGGAGACTCTAAAGTCAGCTCAAAATAAAACTCAGTACCTTGATTCGATCCACTCTTTATGTGAATATTTCCTCCCATTTTTTCAATGATTTTAGAGGAAATTGCCAAACCAAGCCCTGTACCTTCACTGTAGCGGCTTGATTGTTGCATAAATGGCTTGAATATTCTTTCCATTTGCGATTTGTCAATTCCGCGACCTGTGTCAATCACACGGAACAACAAGGTAAATGTCTTGTTTTCGGGCGATGAATCAACGACTTCAATCAATAGCTTCACACTACCTTTGTCTGTAAATTTTATTGCATTACCAATAAGGTTGATGAGCACCTGACGAAGCCGACGAGCATCTGCAATAATGCTTATAGGGCAAAAAGTATCAATATTTATAATAAAAAGTAAATCTTTTTCTGCGGCTTTCACAGAAAATATAGAACGGACACTTTCTACAATATCTGCTAAAAGTGCTTGCTCGGGGTATAGATCTAATTGCCCTGCTTCAATTTTCGAAATGTCAAGAATATCATTTATGAGGTCAAGCAGATGTGCCCCGCTTCTATACATCATGTCAAGATAATGCTTATTTCTTGAAGTGACATCCTCGTCCTCACGAAGTATTTGTGCGAAACCAATAATCGAATTTAATGGGGTGCGTAATTCATGGGACATTGAAGCAAGAAATGCTGATTTAGTTCTATTTGATTCCTCGGCTTTATTCCGAGCAACTATTAAATTTTCTTCCGTCAATTTACGCACTTCAACTTCGGTCATCAATGCGGCAGTCCGTTCTTCGACTATTTTCTCTAAATTGCTATTCGTATATGATATGTCATTATACAATCGAACTACCGAGTCCACCATAGTATTGAAGGCAATCGCCAAATGACTTATTTCATCATTACCTAAGGTGGGTGCTCTTTCTGCAAATGCTCCGTCGGTGATTGATTCTGCAGCAATGACTAAGGATTTAAGTCTTTGCATAATAGGACGAAACAAGAGTATGACGGCAACAATACTGAATATAAATAGCACAAGCACAAACCATGCTATTGTTGCTCGGAACTGTTCAATTTCTTTTTGTACATTTCTCAAAGAAACTTCAATCAGCAAAGAACCGATTTTTTTATTGGTTTGCATTATCGCTTTTTTTAGAACTATACTTGAATCTACAATACGATACTCATCGTTTGGATTAGGAAAAGCAGACATATCGGCATTATATTTTCCCGTTTCTGTTTCATACACAACTGCATTCGCGGTATCAAGCACAGCGATATAGCGGACTTCATCATATTCGCGTATATCTTGCACAACTTTTTCTATAATTTCCTGATCTTCGAAATACAAAGCCGATGATAGACTTGATGCACTTATGCTGCCAATACCTTTAGAATGTTTAATCATCTCATCTGTCATTTTTTGTTCAGCAACCAGCGGAACAACAATATACACAAAAACACTAATGACAAAAATCACGGCTGCAACCCCGAAAAGTGGCTTTGCTTGAAGCGACTTTCGGAATGGGATGGTATTAAGCGTTTGAGTCATATTGTTATGCAATGATAATGAATGTGAGTGTCTGATTTGTTATGGACAAGCAATGACTGCCGGGTCTCGAATCTGTTTCCGCTTCACTGTCAGCAAATCATTGAAGCGCATTTGTATTAGCTCTCTTCTCCCCTGTATTCATCATAGTTCCTGAAAATTTTCTTAGTTTGCATTATAGTCAACATACAATACAGTACATTTACTTTTGCAAAAATGTAAAATTCTTTCCATATACAGAATGAACATACATCATGAATGAGTTCCGGCAACAAGTGTGGAATGCCGCACAAGGTCAATTAGATGCCTACAATGCACGCAACATTGACGACTTTGTACAATGGTACACCGATGATATTGAGTTAATAACTTTAGAGGACAATGATGTCTTTTGCCGAGGCATTGAAGAATTGCGGCATCGCTATGCGCCCATGTTTGAGAGAAACATGACATTGCACTGTACACTACTCAATAGGGTAATCTGTGGAAAATTTTGTTTTGATGAAGAATCCGTAACTGGGATTATTCCCGATACAATTATTCATGCTGTTGCAATATATGA
>JAYRWZ010000096.1:0-4754 GCA_041917875.1 Chloroflexota bacterium
CGCATCGGAACCGTCAATCAACGGAACTACGCATTGATATTGTAAAAAACCACGCTTGCCATATAATTTGTTCCATTGATGCACAATGTCTAAAGGATAGAAAAATGGTTCATAATGTATGGTGTTTTGTATGGTTGCGCTGAATTGTTTATTGTAATACAGAGTATTAAAAGCTGCGATAGATAATGGATTGAGTACAAATTCGGGCGCGTAAAAAGGAATGACACCTATAGGTTTTTTAGTGATATTTTTTCTTTGCTTTTTTGAGTGATTACCTCGATAATAATGACCTCTGCCCAGATTCTTTCCCGTGGCGAGGCAATCAATCCATGCGACAGTATATTCAAACTCGTCTTCGGGGGCTTCGCATAAATCAAAAAAATCATCCACGCATGAGAATTTTGTGGAATGATTATCAATATATGTACTTTCAACCGGTAAAAGTTGAAAAACTACATCTGTGATAATACCTGTTAATCCCATGCCACCTATCGTAGCAGAGAACAACTCTTTATTTTCTAAAGGTGTGCAAAAGTAGAGTTTAGCATCGGAACGCAAGAGAGTTAATGCTTTAATGTGTGTGCCGAATGTACCTCGACGATGATGATTTTTTCCGTGTACATCATTGGCAACAGCGCCTCCAACGGTTATATATTTAGTACCTGGGGTTACGGGTAAAAACCAACCACGCGGTGCAAATTCTTGTAATATTTGTTCCAAAGATACGCCCGCTTCACAATGCAATATTCCTGTTGCGGAATCGAATGATATAAATTTATTGAGCTGCACTGTATGAATTAAGTGATTATTGTCATTGAGACAACTATCGCCATAGCTTCTTCCTAAACCATAGGGAAGATATGTGCCGGAATCGGTTAACAAAGGAATTTCATGTTTCCACGTATAGTGTTGTACTGATGAATGTTCCACAATCGGGTAATTACCCCAAGAAGAAAAATTTACCATGGACGCGGAATAGAAATATGAGACATTGATACTGAAATTATAAAAAAGATAATGCCAAATACTATATAACTTGTCTTATCTTTTGCCGCAAAAATAATAGGGTCATCGTGCATTTCATTGCGATTTGCAATAAACCATACATGTGCAATCCAATAAAGAAATAATGGCGGCACAAGCCACAATAAATGAGAATTATGATAAAGTTGTACGACTTCATTGCTACGCAGATATTGTACAAATACCAGTACAGAAACTATGCCCGATGCAACTCCTGTCATACCCAATATTGGTTTGTCTTCAGTTCGATATCCGCGCCCCTTGGCTTGATGCTGCTCTTTTTTCTCCATACCTATTATTTCGGCATAACGCTTTACAAAAGCTAAGCTTAAAAATAAGAATATAGATAACATCAACAACCATGGGCTAATACGAATATTTACGCCGATGCCGCCGGAAAGTACTCTGAATGTATATAGTCCTGCCAGTATAATAACATCTAATACAGGTATTTTTTTTAAGCCGAATGAATACGATACCGTTACAATAAGATAGCAAAGCAATGCAAATACAAATCCATACGGAAGATAATACAGAGCGGAAAAAAAAGCCGTTACAAGCAATAGTGGAATGAACACAAACCCTAAGGGGATAGAAAGTGCCCCTGCCGCAAAAGGTCTGTTCTTTTTTCGAATATGATGACGATCATTCTCGATGTCGAGAAGGTCATTAAGAATATAAATTGCCGAAGCGCAAAATGAAAAGCAGAAAAATGCAATAATTCCCTGAACCAAAAGGTGTATATCCCCGATACGATGAGCCAAGATTAATGGTAAAAATAAGAGAAGATTTTTTACCCACTGATAGACTCTTAATGCTTTAACAATGGCATGGAATATTGAAGATGAATTATCCGAATGAAAAATGACAGGTACATTGGCATAAGACTCGGGCAGAAGTGATTTTTTCCCGACTAAAGCTATTCTACCGGATTTTTCCCATACAGGAATATCATCGCTACTATTGCCGATATAATCAAATTCTCCGTGAGCATGGCGCAATAATTCATCTGCTTTATTGTGACGTGAAAGATTGTGATGGGGGGATGAAGCCAAGACACCGTCAAATATACCGAGATAATCGGCGACTGTTTGTGCCACTTTATGATTGGCTGCCGTAGCTAAATAAACTACTCCACCATGTTTTTTATGACTATTGATTGCTGCAATCACTTCTTTATTATAAGGTAATACCGATGCATCGGGTATTGCATTTTCTGCAATTTTATGTTTTAGATATGATTTTCCTTTTCTAAGCCACAGTATCCATAACAGTGGTGCGAACAATGTTTGTTTCCAATGTAATAGGGCAGACTCCCACAGGGTGTCTGTTTGAGTCAATGTACCGTCTAAGTCAATGTATAATGTTTTACGAAATGTCATGTTTTGTTTTTATTCTTACAAAAGAGCTTTTAAGAAATAGACCCGAAATTAAGTAGTTTCAGAGTTTTCATTGCTTCAATTATTTACAATGCAGAAACATCAGTTAAGAAAATCCGAATAATCACTGTAATCCAAGTATAATTTGTCGTTTTCAGACCCAATCGAGCGATATTTCGGGAAAAACATTGTTTTTCTTTTCAATGTCTTCTATAACTTCTTTATCAGCTTTGGATAAACGTTTTTTTGTGCCGATATATTTCTCCGCCATTTCACACAGCAGGGTAAAATCGGAATGGTGAAAAGAAAAACGCATTTCTGCATAATCCTTTGCAGATACAGTTGAAATAAGGAATTGCCAATCAGAAGAGTGTAAGAGCATTAATTCACGTACAGCTTGTTTTACTATTCTTTCCAGAGCTGTATTTTTAGGAGACGATTTTACTTTATCCATGAGAGCTGACAAAGCAATTTCATCACGATATATGATCTCCCAAGTCCATTTTGTATCATTGCCCATCCATACTTCATGATTGCCATTTCTGCCCCAACTGCCTTCAATCGTGGCTGATACTGAACGCGGCCGTACCGTGTCTAATTGTTGTGATGCAGTTGTCGTGTTCACATACGGCGAATAATGTAACCCCCGCAAAACAGCTTTCAGAAATTGCGGTCCTTCGAACCACCAGTGTCCGAATAGTTCTGTATCAAAAGGAGTGCAGAGTGTGGCAAACTTACCTGTTGTCGCCGCCCATGAGGTTACCGTTTGTTCAACGGATTTTACAAAATGGAAAGCGTGCATTTCAGCTTTTTTTTCAATCCACTCGGGCACATAGAGCAATTTATACATCATATCTGCTTTATTGTCGGTTACGCGCCAATAACGCAGACCCGATGACCAATGTTTTTTATGAAAGTCTAAGTATGCCGGATCTCCGGGATAGCCGGAGTCGCCACTCCAGACTTGCATAGCCACTTTCTGATGTCTTGCATACATAACTGCCATATTTCCGGATAGCGTTGAAACCGATTGAATATTGACGGGTTGCATGGGGCTTCTGCTGAAATAAGGGCGATGCTGCTGTATATCGGGCGATGAAAGTGATATGAAATTTTCATTATTGTCCAATACGCCCAGCGGTGCTTGATGCTGAGCCAAATGTTGGTCTGCAAAAAAATATTCCAGCCCGAATTCTGCTACAAGCTCTTCAATACCCGGTCTGTGGCGAGGTTGATTGTATTCATTGGATGAAGGAATGAAGGTTTGCCAATGGTATGACGGTCTATACGCACATTCGGGTAACCAGATACCGCGAGGTTTTCTGCCGAAGTGCTTCTCATAATTTTCGATAGCTGCTTTAATTTGTAAACGAATATAGCGGTCGTCACCGATTAAAGCAAAATATCCATGTGTTGCGCCACACGTGATAATTTCGATTAACCCATTGTCTTGCAATGTTTTCAATGAAGTAATCATATTGGAATAGTGACGCTCTGTAAAATCTTTGAGTCTCTGCCCATACCATTTTTCCCAATATTGTGCCAGATATATCTGATGAGCTTCATGTCTGTGTTTAAGAAAGTAAGCGGCATCCTCTCGTGCAAGTTTTTGTTTATTGCGACAATATTCTTCGAATAAAGTACGGAATGCTGGGTCAGCCAACTGTTCGCAGTTAACCGGAGAAATATCGAAGGTAATATTAGCAGCGATGCCCTCATGCGCCAAATCCTGGACGGCGTTGAGCAAGGGAATATAACATTCGGCGACGGCTTCGCATAACCAATCACTGCCATGGGGCCAAACGCCGTGATTGAGTACATACGGCAGATGGGTGTGTAAAGTCAAAACAAAATTACCTGCATGCATGATGTTGCCCTTCAAAATAAAAAAAAGCCATATCGTTTCTGCGATATGGCTGCAAAACTACAAGGTTGAATCAAATATTAGTGAATACTATTTGACGCTGCCGCATAAAGTGGGTCATTACCGTCAGCAATTGCACCGTTTTGAGCTTCAAAACGACGAATGTTTTCCGATAAAGCATTCATGAGCATCTTAGCATGCTGAGGGGTCATGATGATTCGGGAATATACTTTCGCTTTCGGTACATTAGGTAAAATCCGAGTAAAATCAATGACGAATTCAGCAGGGGAATGAGAAATGATAGCAAGGTTGGAATAGATACCTTCTGCTTCACGATCTCCGAGTTCAATACTGATTTGTTGTGTTTGTTCTTGCTGGTCAATGTTGTCAGCCATGAGTGTTGTGCTCCAAAAAATAAATGAGGAAAATTATTTACCGCGTATCTTGTCGGCAGTATCATAAGCGCTTTTCGATTTGTCTTTTTGTCC
>JAYRWZ010000097.1:0-1988 GCA_041917875.1 Chloroflexota bacterium
CTAAGTCATTCTGCTGTTGCACTTCGTATGGCAAGGGTTGCTTCATTATTGAGGCAACCCTTTTTTGTTAAACAAAATTTTTTCGTATATTGCTGAAAACAAAAATACATTCATGGTCTATTGCGGTTATAATCATTGCTTTTGTTTCACAAAACAAGAAAATATAGTCAATTTTTTCACAATCCTTAGGAGTGGACAGAATATATGAGCAAACCGAATGTACTCCTACTTGTCAGTAAAATAACAACTGTACTATTATGAAATACTATAGCATAATTATCACAGCAATTATATTACTCTATAATGTGTCGGCACAAAAACCTCCATTTAAGACATATTATCATAGCACAAAGCCAAGTATTTCTACAGGTATCCCAATTAGACCATATTCAATATTACAAAGCGGGAATAATTTTATTATTCCCGCTTATTATTATACAAAAGGAATAAATAATGTTTATTGCGTTTCACTGCAACAGAATGCTGATACTAATTGGACAAGAACAATATATTTTCCCATAAATCCCGGGTACTTTAGCTTTCCTGCTTTGGCGAATCTTAAAGATGACACTATTACATTAGTGAATGTGAATGAATATGGTTTCGGAAATTCTATGCTCGCACTAAAAAAAATCACTGTGCATGGCGATACCATATATAGTGATGTGACCAGGAATCGGGACAATCAATTAAGTGGTACATTTTTACAGTCTGTGTCAATGCTTCCCGATGAATCATTTATTATTGGATTTTCTGCCACTTTTCTTCCATTGACTAATGATGATTCCCGCTATGGAGTTCCGGGATTGTTCTTTGCAAACAAAATGCGACAATTTCAAGATACTGTTTTATATTCTGATATTATACCTAAAGGTAATAAAGAATTACGCGAATATACAAGTATTGAAGGTATTGTGCCGCTCAAAGATAAAGGGTTTCTCATATATGGTCAAAGAAGTTATTATGTTAGTACTATGAGCAAAGCCGTATATTATGGTGTATATTTTTTACGTGTTGATAGTGTCGGTACAAAAATTTGGTATAAATCACGTTCGATGTCGCGAGCAGAGTCAATATATAACAATAGTGTCATTGAATTAGATAATGGTACAATAGTATGCGCTCTTGCAAGTGCATATACTATAGCTAATGGTTCGCAACAAATTCGCTGTCTTGTCTTTGATTCGGATGGCAATCAACAATCTGATCATAGTTTTTATGATGCAGGAGCTTCTGAATTTTATCTACATGGTATTGTGCCAATGCGTGATGGCGGTTATATTCTTTATGGAGGACGCAACTCGATTGGAGAACGTAATCGGGATTCTTGCGCTGCCTATATTCTTAAGTGTTCGTCGGATTTTGATAAACAATGGTCATACCATTGGGAAAGTTCAATGAAAAATCAATTTGGTGATCGAATACGTTGCGCCTTAGAATTAGAAAATGGTAATATATTCCTTGCAGGTCATTATGGCGGTAATATGTTTGCCGGAGAAATAGATATTGCTCCATTATCGGTCATAGATGAAAATAATTCGGTTTTATCCTCAAATTTATATGTGTGTAAGAGAAAACTTTCTCTAAAAAATATTCCCTCAGATTCAGAGTATATCTCATTTTACTCTATATTGGGAGAGCATCTGCACACAATAGCGGTTGCTACGGAAATAACACTGCCCGATGATATTTTTCGCTCCCATGCTCCATATTTCTATCGTGTCTATCATAAAAATACGATCTGTGGTCAGGGTACATTGTTTATTGAATAATGTCAATCCATTGAGCAAATTTTTCCTTGAAAACCAACGACATTATTAAGACTATGAACATCAGCCATACTCAAAAAAATGTGCTTCTATTGTCAGAATATGTTTATATCATTGACAATCGGGCTAATCAATCATGTACATCTCCAAAATCACTGTAACCCTAGTATAGATTTGTTTCTGTTGCGAAAGTTTTGTAGTTTTGAGGGAAAGAAAGAG
>JAYRWZ010000098.1:0-2167 GCA_041917875.1 Chloroflexota bacterium
ATCTTGAAGAGTTAAATGGTGACCAAATGCTAGGGTCTTTGCTTGCATAATCTTCGACAAAGTCTAACCATTTGGGGTCTTTATACTCATCAATTTGTGTAATCTTTACGACCGTGCTGTCGGCATTGATAGTAATAAAGTCAAGAGCATACAGCCGAAGTGCCGACTTGGCGGACAAATCAATTCTTTCATAAAGCCCCTGATACCAGCCCCTGCTTTGTGTCAAAAGCCGCCATTGCCCTTGTTTGTTTTTATAGAGGGCTTTTACATATTCTGCTAATAGAGTATCCTTTTCAACATTTGTACTTTTTATGGAAACAGATTGGAACTTTCCGGCAATAGTATTCCCGAAACGAAAATGAATAAGGTAGGGCGTAGCTCCATGATAATAAAGATCATCACACTTATCATTATTGAATTGTGCATAGCCTGTTGAATTTGGCGGATATTGATATTGTTTACTTGTATCGGGAATATCTTCGGCTGTACCGAGATATAAAGCAGTGCCATTAAAGAAATCTCTTTTTCCATCACCATTAATATCTGGCGTTGCAGAAGGGCAGAAACCGAAGGGCCACGTAAACTGATTGAGCGTATCGTTGATGTCCCGATTGTACCAAGTTTCCATTCTGTCAGTTTTATCATCCCATGATCGTTTTCTGACGACCATAGCATGAGGAGCAATCCCATTACGAAAATCAGGCAGATAGCAGAATCTGTCGAAGACACCTCTAAAGGGATTAGATTTATTAACCCTCCACACTTCAAGTTGGACGGGTTCTTGCGCTGCTGCAACGACACAGCAAAGCATGAGGGGGAGAAAGATTGTTGTTTTCATGGGAAACTCCGATGAAAGTTTAAAAATTATGTTGATACACAATGTACTTCATGATCTGCGATTTTGTTCCATTTTTGATGAAAAAATAAAAAAGGGCGTAATTCAAACGCCTTTCATCAAGGTACCGCCAATCACAGAAAACATACAATACATACCTCGCCTTTCGGTGGAGCAAAGAGATTGTCACTTTCCGTCATTTAATCTTTACACATCAAGAATATCAATTATTAAAGTCTTTACACACTTACATTTATGGTATAATGTGAATAGACCACAGTTTTAGGATCTTTTTAAGAGCTGTATGAGTGATTTTTTTTGAAACAATACCATCCCGATCATCATAACAGAGGTAATTCCCAAAAGTATTTTGGGTAAAAGAGTTAATGGTGAAAACAATGTAAAAAACATAAAAGTGCAGAGAGCTAATCCTATGAGCAAAGCAATAGTATGCCATTCATAATCTAAAGGGTATATTCTCCTTGCATAAAATAGTAGGATAGAGCAAGCTGCAAGGTAGGAGAGCATCATCGCAATCGCAGAGCCGGTGATACCCCATATTGGTACAAGGACAAAATTTAAGGCAATAGTTATGAAAGCCGCAGTACCCATTGCTATCGGTAAATATTTAGTTTGTTTGGTGATATGAAAACCGGCAGAGAATTGTATATAAAATCCATTACACCAATATCCTGCGAGTATCAAGGGTATGATATGCAATCCGCTCCAATATTGTTGATGAATAAATGTTGCACCTCTAAAAGGTAATGCCACTATCTCACTCATAAATAATGTGATGAGAATAAAAATGATAGCACACATTGCGGTAAAAAGTGTTAATATTTGTGCAAATATTTTTTTTGCTTCGGGTTTTTCTGCATTGGTTAAATAAAATGGTTTCCATGCCGTTTCAAAGACACTGATAAACATCATCATTGGCAGTGCAAGTCGTTAATTTGCTTGGTAAATCCCCACATTGCGCGCATCGGTCAATATACCCAGAATGGGACGATCAAGCAATTGCAATGCGATCGTAGAAAATGCGGCAGGCACTGTCGGAAGCCCAAATTTCAGCATCTCTTTCATCAGGGAATTATCTATGCTGAAACGCAGCCATCGTATTATGCTCGGCAAAAGTAGTACAACACCCAATGCACTCGACAAGATGCCGGAAATTATAACACCCAATGCGCCATAGTGCAATGTGCCCACAAAGAGAATATTGAGCGAAACATTAACAACAATAATAATAAATTTGGTCAATGCAAATCGTTTTGACCGTCTTTCCATACGCAAATGCGCATAAGGGATAATCATGAGTGCATCAAGAAA
>JAYRWZ010000099.1:0-3284 GCA_041917875.1 Chloroflexota bacterium
AAGTGTACTAAACAGCATTAGCATTCCAAAGATTACTCTGAAGAATGCTAATGAATACGACGAAGCTGTCAACGATATGTACTGAAGTATATAGCCCAATTCGTTAATCACCGTCTCCGCTGGAATATGTAATGCTTATACCTAAAAGCGAAGACATATCACTTTTGAAAAATCTGGTTATTTTCTGCAATTCGGTAAATATATCATTCACTCTTTCTTTTTCGTTGAGCATGGCATCAGACAAACGAATATTTTTAGGATAACGTTGAAGAGATTTTTCAATATCGGCTATGTGTTGTACTATTGAACCGCTTAGCTCTTTACCGCCAACCGTACTTTCTATATATTCCTTAAAGCCGATTCCATCATAGCCGTGACGGGTTTTTCCTTCCCACACTCTGACGATTATCTGCCAATGATTTTCAAGCATGGTAAAACCCAAGCCGCTGTAATATGCTTCCACCGCCGTGGGTTCGGCTTTTGTTTGTCCTACCCTATTGCCCAAAGGAATACCCAATTTATAGTTTTTTATTGATTCAAAGCTTTTCACAAATTCATTGTATAATTCAGAAATGGAACTACCTGCATCTGTGCCGTTTCGAGAAATAAAATCTGACTTATATAACTTCCAACCTGTCCTGCAATTCGAAACTCTTATGTAAATATCTTCGGTAATTGCTAATAAATAATTTTGACGATTTTTCGCTTGACTGCCAACAAATTTTGTAATAACTTCTTCGTGTGTGCCGCTGAACAAAAGATACTCAACACCCAAAAAACCGCGTGTATCACGTGCAAAGTTATTAAGAGAGTAATCGCCGCTCGATATATAATCTTCAATGCCTTTTCTTGTTTGATCACCGGAAATCTTTACCGGAAATGTCCCAATATCTTCGAGTAAAGTACCAAATGGACCGACAGCCGGTCCAAAATTGAACATCGAACAATTTTGCCATTGAGTATAGCTATCTATCCAAGCAGATCGAGCATTGTCTAAAGAAATTACTGTAGGATTATTGATAAAATTAGTGACAGCAAAGGACAGAATTTGTGTAGTACTAAGCAATAAACTATATTCCGGTATTATCAAGGAGTCAGCATAATATGTCAGCAAAGCCCTTCTGTCAAATGTATCCGGTGTTATATTGTTCATTGATTCATCACCGCAACTTTGCAATGCGAATAATACTATAAACGGAATGATTACTCTGTATTTTTTCATAGTTTGATAGAATTATCGTTTTTGTTCTGTGATCCAATTTTTTTTGAACGATTCCATATCAGCATCGCTAAAGTTATATATCAGTTTAATTTTACTGCGGATATCATCAAAATTCTTTAAATATGTTGCCGGCTCGGTCACAAATAAATACGAAGTGACATTTTGCGGATCTTTTGCCAACATCAATGTAAGAATTTCATCAACTTGTGCATCGGTAATGATTTTATTAGGAACAGTTTTTAATCCGTGAATAAACCCGACTCCTTCAGAATAGGCATGAAGAGCCGCTCCTATTTCGGCGGGTGTAGGATTCGTTTTTTTCAAGCCGTCAACCGTAGCGTATGTATAATTTACAACCGTAGCAATGAGGGCTTTTTCCCAATGTTCACGAATTGCTTTTACTGCATTTTGTACATCGGCTGAATACTTTGTACCGGCTTTGATTCCTGATTGTGCAATGCGGAAATTCTTTTCAATAGTCCGATAGAATCCATTACCGTCATTATTGTCGCGGCGGGCAGCATATAAAGCGCCGTGAATATCCGGTTTTGATGTCTTCGTCGCAGTGTTCGTATTGGGGAATGAAGGATCAGCACCATAAAGAACAAGTGCCTGATGCAATTTTTCTTGAGTAACAGTTCCGGTCAAATATTGGGTCACAGCATAATGATAGAGTGCTGCACCAAAGAGACCTTTTTCTATAAGTTGTTCGGGTTCAATACCTTTTTCATCGAAAAGATAAGCACCCAAAACGCCCCCCTGCCCATTTTGTTCCGGTGTTTTAAACGGATCATATTCCGAACCGCTGGCGTACACAATTTCTTGCATATACGTATCAACAATTGTGCGATAATACGATGTGGACATTGCCGCAAAGCCGTTTTGATTAAATAAACTATTCAACTGAGCAAGATCAAGTTTTGTTCCTTTTGTTCTGCCCCTTTTTATCTCATTGGTCAAATTGACGAGCGAGGAACGCCACATGAGCGGCTGAACGGATGCCGAAGCAAAACCGGTAGTATCATAAATCTGACCTACGGTCAGTACCGGCGTTTGTTCGACCGGAGACTCCTCCGAACAGCTCATTATAAACAAAGCCAGCGATGCCAGAGCAGCAAAACGTATCATTGTGTTTTTCATAGTAAACCCCAAAATTGACAGAAATCTTATTTAGACTAAATCTAAATTAAGGAAAATTTTCCACTTTACAAAATGTTATGAAAAGGTAATATGATTGATGACAATTTTCTCATTTTATATGTGCAGTCTAAAAAAAACGATACATGGCAATATAATTGCCTAATTTTGTGGATATTTCTTATGTTTCATAATTACAATTGCATTATGTTAAGCCCAAATAGCGCGTACATTGATGCTTTATATGCGGACTTTATTATTGATCCGGATTCAGTAAGCGATCAGTGGCGACAGTATTTTCTAACTCAATACAAATCAACAGGTAATGGGGTTGAAGGTAAGGCTGTTCCAACAGCAAATCTTGTGCAAACGGCTGCTGTTATCTCACAACCTGCACCTTCGTCACCCCCGGTTTCTGCACCAAAACAGGAATTGCCGGCTCAACAACAACCAACCCCAATAATTTCAGAGAGTAAACCCCAAAACACAGTGAAACAGACACACATCAATCTCGGACCAAATGATAAGCCGGAGATACTCAGTGGCATTCCGGCGCGTATCGCTGACAATATGAATAATAGTCTCAATGTACCGACAGCCACCTCATTTCGTGCGATTCCCGTAAAAGTACTGGAAGAAAATCGTCGGTTGCTCAATAAATTTTTGGCTACTCGCCGTAAAGCGAAAGTAAGTTTTACCCATATCCTTGCATGGGCTTTGGTACGTTCATTGGTCAAATACCCTTCATTGAATGATACTTTCACCTATATTGACGGAAAACCCGCACGAGTACGCCGCAATGGCATCAACATTGGTTTGGCAGTGGATACTACTCGCAAAGATGGGACCCGGATGTTGGTGGTTCCTTCCATCAAGGATGCCGGCAAGTTATCATTTGCCGAGTTCTGCGCCGCTTATGATGATC
>JAYRWZ010000100.1:0-9816 GCA_041917875.1 Chloroflexota bacterium
TAGTTTCTCCTCACGGGATTGTAGGTGAGTTTTCAATCAATATACAAGACGGTTTTATCGTAATATCAATACGATTAGAGTCACAAGATCCTCGCCAGCAAGCAATAGCTGCTGATATACGTTCTGCTTACGAATCTAATAATTATGAAGTAACGAATGTTGATCCTCAAGTAGAGGCTTTTGGTGAGTCGATGTACGAACACAGTCAAGCGCAATTTGAGAAGCTGAGTATCGGATTCGCCCCAATAGCAATTAATATACCTAAAAGTAAGTTATCTGGTACACAATCAAAAACAAATAGTTCGTCAGTAAAGGCGGTTGATAATGTAGCCGTCAATAATGTATCTGGTAATGGTTCTAAGAAAATAAGAAACTCTAAATTAGCAGGTAAAGTTCATGAAAAAACAGGCGTCCCTTTTGACGAAGCAGGATTCCCCGACTTCTCGGGGTACCTTTACGAAGGTGGTCTTAGTGATGTTATGATTACACCAACGGGCAATAGAGCTGATGATTTTGCTGCCGCAAATGAAAAAGCGGGGTATAAAGAAACACCTAAAGGATACACATGGCATCACCATCAAAGTTATGGCAGAATGCAGTTGGTTAATCAAAAGGTACATTCTAAAGTAGGCCACACGGGCGGCTTTTCATTATGGTAGTATTAAAAATTATAATTGTAATATTTATGGTAACTTTTTCACAAACTGAATCACAGATAACCCCCATACAAATTGAGGAGGTTGAAAAATACGTTGGGATAGACTTTCCGAATGAATATAAAAAACATTTGCTTAGATACAATGGTGGGCGATGTAGTCCTAACGTATTTATGTTTAATGAAAATGGGAAATGGACTGGCTCTTGTGTTGATTGGTTTTTGGCAATATATGATGGGGAGTATGATAATTTAAAAGAGTTTATCAAAACATATAAGCTGGATGAAAAGAGGCTTCCTTTACATATTCTACCAATCGCGCATGATCCTGGGGGAAATTTAATTTGTATTTCGTGTGGCACAGAAGATGAAGGATATATTTATTTTTGGGATCATGAAAAAGAAGTAGACTACCTTGTGTCCGGTGATGACGATTATTCAAATCTATACTTTATTGCGAAAAATTTGAACGAATTTATTGCAGAATTGAAGGAAAATTTTGGATGATTTAGATGATATCCATTAAGTTATTAATACTTATATTTTTATAAATAGATTTAAAACGTTGGATTGTCAAATGAACAGAATTGGATGATTATTCACCCTCCCGTTCTTTGACATCTAAAAAGCACAGCCCCACTGGGCGTAGCGAACTGCTTTTTGATTGATGAGCGCGAGAAGAGAAAGTAAAAAAATTAGTTTTGGAGCAGATAATGCGAGATATATTTCAAAAATTCCCCTCAGTAGGAGGGGTGGTGTGTTTTTCTATAAATCTTCCATCCCTGCGGGATTGAATTTCCCCAAAAATCTGTGTTTTGAAAAATTTAATTAACTTTGAAAGTGAAATATTAATCCCCCGTTCTTTGTCATCTAAAAAACCAAACCCGGCGAAGGGAATTTGCTCAATACCGAAAATCGTCTTTATGACCCGCGCTTGGCGCAATGGCTCACCCGCGATCCTGTGTTTCAACCATGGGAAAGCCCTTACTCGGCTATGGCAGGCAATCCTATTTTGTTCAGCGATCCGCAGGGGTTGGATCCATCAAAACCCGATGGTTCTACATATACTGACAAAAAAACTGGTGATTATTATGTGAAGGAAGACGGTTTGTGGGTTCAAAGAGGAAATGTTCGCGCCATATTGGAAGTTGTTGTTTATGCTGATCGTATTCCCAAAGGAACTTTAGAAAGGACAGGAGATTTCGCATACAATGTTGTTTATGGACTTTTGGATGCGACATTAGGAGAAGCTGGCAGATGGCTCACTGTATATGGGCATGCCGGTCAGCAAATACAAAATACAGTAGATGGAGGATATAACTTAGTTGTTCATCCAAAAGAAACAGCTAATAAAATTTATGACAATGTAGCTAATGCTATTGATAGGTTTCAGACATTAGATAAAGATACACAATTATCTGAATTAGCTCATGGAATAGGAGGACAATTACCGGGATTAGTAGCCGGTGGAGTTGGCTTAGCTGGAAAAGGACTAAATTTAACGTCAAAACTTGGTACATTTGGCAGAGGAGTAAAGAAATTAGCAGGTGAAAAGTGGATAGGTAAAATTGATGATGTGGCGGGAGGTAGTGGGCTTGGAGACTTGACACAAACAGAAATCAATCAAATCCAATCCGCTGTTAATATAGCGGAACGATCAATAGATGTTGTCGGAAGTGCTGCAAAAGGGAAAAGAAAAGGAATTGGGTTAGAAATACCTTTTGAAAAAGGTATAAAAAGTGATATAGATCATATGGCACCTTTTAGTTCAATACAATATTTTGAAGGGATATATCTACCCGATATTGATCTGTCTCATGGTATAATTGGAGGACATGGTAATGCTTACATAAGACCATTTATTAGATTTGAGCCATATACTTCCCCCAAAATTTTTCCATTAAAGAACTAAAAATGATAAAAAGTATGATAAGATATTGGTTTCAATTTGATTTTAGAGAATATGAAATGAGTATACCATTCGGTGGTGTAGTTTTTGGTTGTGGTGTAACGGATTATGATTACAATCATGCTCTATCGTTGTTAAAAAATAAAGTTTTTAAAAATGAAACCTTACCCAAAATAATCAAAGTGATAGAAAATGTTGATATAAGTAAGTTAGATGAAGGAATAGTTATCCCAAATATGAGTCCTCCCATTTATATAGGCGTATGGTTCCCATTAGGATATAAATAATTAATTTGAAATACCATTCCCCCCGTTCTTTGACAACAAAAAATCCTAGCCCAAGCCAATCTGGGCGAGAAATGTTTTTTTAGTTATTGTAAGCGAGAAGAGAAAGGTGAAAAAATTATAGTTTTGGGGCAGATAATGCGAGATATATTTCAACAATTCCCCTCAGTAGGAGGGGTGGCGTAGGTCATTGAGTTCGGTTGATGAGCTTGTCGAATCACGAAATGGACGGGGTGGATAATGGTTATACTGATGGAAAAACGGCATCCTCACACGGTAATCTCTAAGCCATCATAGCCAAGCTCTATACCATGGGGCAATTGACATTCCGCATGTTTTACCTGATGTGCTATGTGGGTAAAATATGTTTTGCGGGGCTTCAGGATTCTGACAATATCTATGGCTTGGTCAATGGTAAAATGCGTAGGGTGGGGTTCATAGCGTAAGGCATCAAGTATAAGCACATCTAAGTCCATGAGCAATTCAAGTGATGTATCAGGGATATAATTTGTATCGGTACAGTAAGCAAAATTTCCGATACGGTAACCGTTTACGCGCATGGAGCCATGATACATGGGTATCGGTAGAATTTCTATATCTTGAACAAGAAAAGGTTTTTCTGTGATGGTATGTGTTTCCACGATGGGAACGCCGCCACCAAGTTGCTCCACTTTGCCAAAAGCATAGGGGAATGTGGTCTGCAATGCTGTTAATGTGTCTTTCATCAGATACAGCGGTAACGGTTTCCCGCCGGAGAAGAAATTATATGGTCTTATGTCATCAAAACCGCCAATATGATCAAAGTGATGATGAGTAAAGACAATGGCATCAAGAGATGTGACGGCATATTGTAACATTTGCGTACGAAAATCGGAGGAAGTGTCAAAGACAATCGTCGTGGTATCGGACTGATAGAGTAGGGAAGGGCGCAAGCGTTTGTCACGCGGGTCATCAGATAAACAAGTGGGGCACGTACAAGCTATTGTAGGTACCCCTGTTGATGTTCCGCTGCCAAGTAAAAGTGCCTTACTCAAAGGTGACGCTCCGCATGATAGGAACTACGGACTAATGGACCGGATTCGACAATATCAAATCCCATTTCTAAGCCAATCACTCTGTATTCATCAAATTCGGAAGGATGCACAAATCTGTCCACCGGCAGGTGGTTTTTTGTGGGTTGTAAATATTGACCCAATGTGAGTATGTGAACACCCACGCCGCGTAAGTCTTTCATGACCTCGAGTACTTCATTTTTCTCTTCACCCAAACCAAGCATGATACCAGTTTTTGTTCTCATACCCATTTTTTGAGCATGATCCAAGACAGCAAGTGTCCAATGATATTTACCCTGTGGACGGACTTTTCTGTATAATCTGGGTACAGTTTCGGTATTGTGATTGAGGATATTGGGCTTGGCATCAATGACATATTGCAGGTTCTGTATATTGCCTTTGAAATCAGGTATAAGCACTTCAATTGTTACTTCGGGATTAAGTTCTCTTACCGTCGTGATGGTCTTTGCCCAAAGGATTGCGCCGCCGTCTTTCAGTTCATCTCTATTCACGGAAGTAATGACGGCATGTTTGACCCCCATTTGTTGAATCGCTTCAGCCACATGAAATGGTTCATGTTCGTCCAAGGCAAGCGGTCGTCCTGTTTTTACGGCACAGAAACCACATGAGCGCGTACATGTATTGCCAAAAATCATAAATGTAGCAGTACCTGAATTCCAGCATTCGGCAATATTGGGACAACGCGCCTCCTCACACACTGTGTGCAGCGTTTTTGAGCGCATCATTTTTTTAAGATCTGCATATTTTTCACCGCCCGGGGCACGCACTTTCAGCCATTCCGGTCGGCGCGGCTCTTTAGGAAGCACCAAGGTATCTGTTTGTTGCAGAATAGGAAGTTCTATCTCAATCATATATCTCCAATGAAGAATTTGCAGGACTGACGTTCACCAAATGGATATAGTTTTCACATCAGTTTTGGCATTATTGCTGTTTTTGCTCAGTAAAAAATATGTGCCTTGAGCCATATTGTCCGGTACATTGATTGTTGAACCAAGATGGATTGTCTGCTCAGCACAAATCTCTCCTAAGGTATTGATGATTTGTATATTGTTCATACCATTGTTTGTTCTCGGCAATGCAACGGTAGTGATATAACGCCCTGCGTAATATATGGGAGAAAGTAACAGTTCACCGCTTTCTTGTACATTGACAGTTGAGTTATTGAAATAGGCATAAATCAGAAACGAGTCCCAGAATTCATTCTGAATAATAAATTGTTGAGTATTATCAAGCAGAAAGTTCACGTTGAATCCATTACCTCTTCGATCAATTATTCTTACGGAATCAATACCCGAAGGCAAAGGGTATGTCCATATAATTTTTGCTTTACCTTTTCTGTTGGGACCGAACTCCAAACGATAGACATGGCTAAAAGTAAGGCTATCGAACCTTTTTCTGTAATCAACATAACTAAATTGTGCTTCATCTATATTAGGCCAACGGAAAGCCGCAAAAAGGGTAGGAGGAAATCCAAGGCCTCCTGTGGGTAATTCATTTTCATTCAGCGTAGTGTCCTTGCTATCGGTTGCCTCAGGATGCACCCCAAATGTCACCGGTGAAGCTGTCGTAGCATCATCAGCAATTCCAAGATTCATTTTGATAAATTGGGCAGAGCCACTATTGCTTATAGTTAAAATCAGAACCAGAATAGGGAATGACTTTTTGAGTATGGAGTAAATATTCATAATTAATTCCTTAAAGAAAAAATGGGCAATAGGAATACTCCCATTGCCCATTAAAATTAAAGTGAAAACTGCCGTGAAGCGAGATTAACGAACTACCTGTAAAATCGCTGAAACTGGCTGATTACCGCCTAAGACTTTCACGAAATACTGACCTTGAACAAGGTTTTCAGTTGTGAACTCAAGAGTAGTCAAACCTGAATAAACACCCTTACCGATTGTCATAACTTGATTGCCTAAAGCATCAACCAAAACAACTGACATTGGGGATTTATCACCTGCTACAAACGAAATTTTAGCTGCATTGTTCGTTGGATTCGGAGTAACGGAAATCATTTCACCTGCTTGTGCCGTTGTTACTTCTTCGATTTGTACATAACGTACACCGGAGTTGCCAATAACGACAGAAGTATTTGCACTTACCACGCCGAGCACTGTGCCATCTTCTGCATCTGTAATACGATATGATTTATCGCCTGCAAGCATATTGATGACGATAGGGAATGTTACGCCTTGAATTTTTGCAATATTCGCGTTTGCAGTTGTCAAATAGGTATTGTCATTGAAACGTACATCGAACAATTGTTCCGGAGGTGCCGGTGGTAATTCAAACTGTTTCGCATTCACAGATTCGTCAGCAAAGTAGAGAGTTGCGTTTTTATTGTCATTATCTCTTACATTGACTTGAACACTGTTTTCAAGAAGATTCTGTTTTGAATCATTTGGCACTTCTCTACACAAAGACAAATCTGTTTTGATAAATCCGTTTTTATCAACATTCAACCAATAGCCAAGACCGGGAAGAATTTCAGAAACGGCTCTATAACCTCTGTTTGTTTCATAAGCATAGACATCGCCAATACGTGTCGGGAAGTCTGTTTGGAATGGATCAAATGCCAAACCAGCTACGCAAAGCGGTGTAGAAAGCCCACCGATTGTATTCCAACCTGAATATAAACGAACTGCCGGAGCAATAGTAGCCGGGTTACCATCAAGCGCAAGAATACGAGTACCTGAAATTAACTGATCCAAGAATTCGCCGTATTTGATGAAATAACCATAGCCGGGTCTTGCGACTTCTTCAGATTTGTAAAGATTCTGAGAAAATGAGAATGCTGTGTTTTGAATAGCATTCGGGAAAATTCTCGAAATACGTGCATCTGAAGGACGCACAGGAAGTGATACAAAGTTCCAACCTTTTTTGATCACGGGGAATTTCTCAACGCGTGGAAGAGTGTATTCGATGATAAAGGAAGTCCAACGAGCATCACGAATAGTAAATGACTGAACCGTTGGATTGTTTGGATCTTGTGTACCTGATCTCATATCCAAGCTAAAGCCGGAACCGTTCAAAGTATCACGCAAGAAGAGCTGTGCATCTTGTGGGAAATCTTGAGTATCCCAAGAAAGAACAACTGGATAGTTGTTTGCTCCACCAGCATTAAATCTACAGAGATACACTAATGTAGTATCAATTGCATTCGATCTAATGTCGCGTGACGATGTACGATTTCCTGTTGAATTGCTTGATTCAATTGGCATATCGCCTAAACCATTAGGGGCGACTTCAAAACCATTATTATCTTTTACCCATGGTGTGTACCAGCGTGCAAAGAATGTTGTAGGAACAAAATCAGCCGGCTGTTCACCGAATAAACTATCCGGTTGATCAGTAGCACGATGTCCTGTACCAAAAACTATATTTGTTGCCTCACCACTTACACCTGCCGAGTTTTCAACGCGCAATGTAATGCCGGGTTCACGTCCGGCTGCCGGACGGCGACCCGGTTCAATAGGATTACGTAAGTAGATAAATTTAACTCTCAAACGAACCGGTGAAATTTTTGCAGACTTTGATGTGATTGTAATGTAACCGATATATATACCGGCATACTCTCCATCGCCTTGATTAAGTTCGGACGGGTCACAAATGACACGGAAACGAATCTCAGGCTGCTCGGTAACTATGTTATAGTTAGCGTCACGCAAGTTTGGTGGAACCGGCCCGTTTATACCATTATCAATGTAAGGCAATACCGCACTACGTGTTTGTCCCGGGATTGGGTTAAATCCGCCGGTACCACTCGGTAAAGTTTTGAATTGCAACCATGGTTGATCAGACTCTATCTTTACTTGGTACAAGCGACTACGCGCAGTTGTATTTAAGAGACGAATATCACGTTTACCATCTCTGCGAGTTGTAGAACCGGAGTCAACAACAATAGGACGAGTGATATTCCACAATTCTAATTCAGTTGTATTTGCGTCAGGGGCTACTTCATTGTTTGTACCACCCACGACATCTTGGAATCCTACCTGTGGATTTTCACCGATATTCAACCAAATCATACCCGGACGGCTCGGATAAAGAGGATCTGTTTCGGCACTTAATGTAATACCGGCAAGACCAATTTCATCAAACTTATCGCGACGGTAGAATTTATTACCGTAGGGATTATTAGGATCACCGTCTGACACGGCTGGGAACGGATTATGAACACCTAAGTGAAAATTATTATAGAAAATCGAATCATTGTTCACATAAATCGGCGATTTATCGGAACCATCATAAATTTGCGGTTGCTCTTCGACCAATCTTTTTGAAAGCACTACACGAAAGCGAACATAGCACAATACTTCATATCCGTCAAACTCACCGCTAATGGGTAATGGTTTTGTAGATGTTCCTGTAACAGTAATTCTACGACCATATTTTGTGTCGGGATCTACTTGACCGGTGAAATAAACACGGAAGCGTGTAGAATCAGCTTTATCATCCCATTCGTAGCTGAATTCTTTACCCATTAAGTTTGGAGCAACTTCCCCAACCCAATCGGTATTTTGAACACCTGTTGCTTTGATTGCACGACCGTCATAGGACAATGAAAATCTAAATGAGCGAATTGGAAATCCTCCAAAACGTCTATCAGTAATCAAAGACTCGTCCCACAAAAAGTTCTGCATAAATACAGGAACAAGAATTTCTCGTTCCTTGTCATCCGAATAACCAGCCCAAATACGCCCATCAGAGTAGTATTGGTCATTGTATGCGTTATCTGCTCCTGTTAACGACAATGTCGGAAGGTTGGAAGCAAATGGAACAGTTGTAAATGGCTGTGCATATACATCTGTATTTTGACCAACGAAGAAACTGATGAGCATAAACAATGCTGCCCAGTGTATTCGTTGAACCACGCGTAGTCTCTGCTCTTGCATAGACAACTCCTCAATAAAATTTAAACAATTATTTATATATCTTTATTATTTGAAATCCTGAGTTATACGATTTGTCACCCCGCTGATTATCTACAACCAACATATAAACCCCAGAGGGTTGTGATTGTAATATTTCAACAGTTGACAAGTTTTCTTGTAATTGAACCAACTCACCATGTATGTTATATATCCTGAAACTTACTTCGGATGAACTGGTCTTATTAACTATTATTTTTTCTTGATTCCTAACTATTGTTACCAATTGATCTGAATAATCAGTATCAGTAAGACCAGTTGAGATCGTATCTTTTTCTTTTAACCACACATATTCCAATGTGTCTAATGTATTCAGGAATGTACAAGTACATACACTAAATTCATCTGTTTTGACTTGAACGCTCAAGTTAAGCGAATCTATGTTGTCAATAATCTTGTTTAAGAGAATCGAATAATCTATACGTTCGTCTTTAGAACCACTCTTTAACGTATATTCTACTGTATAGATATTGCCAAGTCGCTCTACCCTCTGTATTTCAACATTCTCTGAAACAGCCAGAATATTTATTGAATCAACGTATGTTGAACTTACATCATCAAATTCAATCGTCGTAAACATTTGCTTCGCACGAGTCAGATCATTATGACTGATAATGCTTGCAAATTGTATTGTCTTTTCTAAGGTATCAATTCTTGAATTACCTTTACTCAGACTATAACTAATGGGCTTTTTGGCTGATTCCTGTTCACTTATTTCAACCTTATATCCGACCGGATAATAAACTGCGTTAAAATAATGCTTTTTTGAAAATTCATAATCAGCTTCAAAACTTCTAATAACAATATAACTACTATCTTTACAATTTCCCTTGATTTGCCCGGCTATTCTTGTCAGCACCCTACTTCCTGCTATAGGACGAGATGCAATATTTGCAAATGAAACATATACAAAACCCGGCTGGGAGAAATCTACTGTCTTAATTCCTGATAATCCACCTGA
>JAYRWZ010000101.1:0-1605 GCA_041917875.1 Chloroflexota bacterium
CCGAGATTACTATAGTAAATCCGCAGAATTAATGCCGACATTGTCATCAATTTCTGATAGCCGATCAGATGATTTTACACATATTGATCCGTCTATGCCTCATACATTCAGCAATGAAACACATATTCCATTTACACTGGCACAAGAATGTCATATTAGGTTAAGTATTATAGACAGCAAAGGAATGCCATTGTTTGATCTCTATAAAGGAATAAAAGAAAAAGGAAAGCACAGTATCAAATTTGATGGTTCGGCATTGCCTTCAGGTTTATATCATTGTCGTCTTGAATGTAATGATAAACAATGGATTATTCCTCTGCTTATTGTTCATTGACATGAACGCAAGGGAGTCTGTGGTTTACATACACAGATTCCCTTTTTATATACTGCAAATTAGGTCTCTATTTTTCATTGGTGAGAAAATGGCTAAAACAATCTTCATACATCTATTGACATTCATTATAATGTCATTGTCCCTCTTTGCTCAAAAAGAAAATAGTACTTGGGTATTTGGTACGTTTGTTGGAATTACTTTCAAAAGTGGATTTCCAAGACCAATAAACGTACCGCCGAGCACGACTAGTGGTGATTATTCCTGTATATCAGATAGAGCAACGGGCGAATACCTTTTTCATTCGCACAATGGCAGCATTATTACAATAGAAGGTAATTACCATGCTGCATCAATGAGATTGAGTCCTCGACAACATGGAAAAGGTATTCTCATAATCCCTGACCCATCTCTTATGGAACGTTATTATAGTTTTGGTATTGATGATAACGATTTTCGTGGTCAAGGAAATCAAAACTTGTTATCGAACACAGACTCGCTTTATTATCAGCAAGTAAGTATCGTTAAGGGTAATATTAGCGTACAAAGAAAGCAATTTCTCAAAGATAGTATTATTACGGGATTAACAGCCACACGTGATGCCGAAGGCAATGGTTATTGGTTGATTACTCATCATAGACATAGAAAAGTAATATATGCATTTCACATTACAGCAAAGGGGATTGAAAAACCGATTATATCAGAATATGAAAGAGGAAAGATAGAGCCATTTTTTTCAGGAAGTTTAAAGGCATCACCTGATGGAAAAAAAATATGTCTTACCGGCTATACTAGAAATAGTACGCTAGGCAATAACTTGAGAAATGGTGTTGCACGATTGTTTTACTTCGACAATAAAACAGGCAAGATTACCTATAACCATTATGTGCAGCCTGTACAATATGATAAAGTATTTCTTTATTCTTCTTTTTCACCGGATAATTCAAAATTATATATGACAAGCTATGTTATGGGTGCCAATGACATAGCCTTACAACGTATTTTAGAACAACACGATCTTTCCCTTATTGATACATCGGCAATTCAAGCATCTCGCTATGAAGTAAGTTATCAGAAAGAAGTTTATCAAGATTTACAGCTTGGACCGGATGGCAAACTTTATGTATGCTACCAATATGGTAATAAAATTCTTGGTGTTATTGATAATCCGAATATACGAGGTAAAAATTGCGGATTCAGATTTGAAGGTGTAAAATTAAATAACGTACCTGATGATGAGTTCCCCAATATGCTTGATTGTTTTTTTGTTGAAG
>JAYRWZ010000102.1:0-12840 GCA_041917875.1 Chloroflexota bacterium
ACTTTCTATTTTAGATAAAATCATAGACTTACAGCTTTGTCACGCTCATGCCGCTGCCGACCTTGGTTTGTCTCTTCCCTCTATTCCATCGGAGATTATCGAGTTGTTGCGACTTGGACACACTGCAATGCACGATGCGTCAGTTTTACACAATGCTGTTTTAGACGGATTGGAATTGCCCGAATCGTTCAGCCATACCCATTCTTCGATTACTTTATGCTCACCCGTGCCGCGTCCGACTTCTATGCGTGACGGATATGCATTCAAACAGCATGTGGAGGCAGCCCGCCGTAATCGCGGCTTGGAAATGATACCCGAATTTTATGATATTCCTATCTTCTATTTTACCAATCACCAAGCAGTATTTGGTCCCGGAGCTATTCCCGTTGAGCCGCTGCATCTTCAACAATGTGATTTTGAATTGGAAGTCGCCATCGTTATCGGTAAACAAGGAATGAATATTTCCGCACAGGAAGCTGACTCCTATATCGCCGGTTATACGATCATGAATGATTGGAGCGCGCGTGCTCTGCAAATGCAAGAAATGAAATTGAATCTCGGACCGGCAAAAGGAAAAGATTTTGCTACCGCATTGGGTCCTTGGTTAGTGACACCCGATGAATTAGAAGAAAGAAAAATAGCCACACCTCATGGAAACACCTATGATTTGACCATGAAAACATTTATCAACGGAGAGCAAATTTCAGAAGGTAATGTCAAAGACATGACATGGACTTTTGCACAAATTATTGAAAGAGCAAGCTATGGCGTGACACTCTATCCCGGTGATGTCATCGGCTCCGGCACTTGCGGCACCGGCTGTTTTCTTGAACTTAATGGCAGCAAAGTATATGACCCGCCGCGCTGGGTGCAAACAGGCGAAAATGTAGTCTGTGAAATAGACGGACTCGGCTCTTTATCCAATATTCTCCACTTACGTCAATAAAGAATTTGTATGTTTTTATCAGTCAATGAACAAATGGATATTATCCGTCAAAATACGGCGGAAATTATACCCGAAGATGAATTAGCACAAAAAATTGAAAAATCAGCCGCAACGAATACGCCGCTTATCGTAAAATTCGGTTGCGATCCCAGCAGACCGGATTTGCATATCGGTCATGCTGTTGTGCTGAGAAAAATGAGACAATTCCAAGACTTGGGGCATAATGTTATTTTAATTATCGGTGATTTTACAGGTATGATAGGTGATCCGACAGGAAAATCTAAAACTCGTCCGCCATTAACATTAGACCAAACCCGAGAAAATGGTAAATCCTATGTGGAACAAGCGATGCAGGTATTGTCGGAACAACGCTTAAGCATTGTCCACAATTCCGAGTGGCTCGGCAAAATGTCATTTCAAGATGTCATTGGGCTTTCGGCAAAATATACGGTAGCGCAAATGCTGGAGCGTGATGATTTTACCAAACGCTACAAAGCCGGTGAACCTATTTCTCTCCATGAATTTCTCTATCCGCTGGCACAAGCCATGGATTCTGTCATGATTAAATCAGACATAGAATTAGGCGGCTCAGACCAAAAATTTAATTTATTGGTCGGAAGAGAATTGCAAAAAGTCTATGGACAAAATCCGCAATGTATTCTTACGATGCCTATTTTGGAAGGCACCGACGGTGTGGAAAAAATGAGTAAATCATTAGATAATTATATTGGATTAACCGATACACCGCGCGAGATTTTTGGTCGCGTGATGTCTATTCCCGACACTATGATTACACGATATATGAAATACGGTGCTTGGATACATGATAGCATTGTACAAGAACAGGAACTGCAATTATCCGCCGGCACTTTGCATCCCCGCAATGCCAAAGTATTTACGGCAATGAAAATTGTAGAACTTTATCATGGCAGCGAAGCAGCTCAGGCAGCTTTTGAAGAATTTGAGCGCATTTTTGTCAAAAAAGATATTCCCGATGAAATAGAAGAAATCACTGTGGCTCTTCCGGCAGTGGCAAATATCGTGGATATTATCATTGCAGTTAATATGGCTGCATCGAAAGGTGAAGCAAGGCGTTTAATTCAACAAGGTGGAATTTCTATTGACGGTGAACGCATTTCAGACCCTGCACTTATGGCAGACTTTTCTTCGCGTCGTTTGCTGAAAGCCGGAAAAAGAAAGTTTCTCTATATTACCGCAGAGCCGGGGTAATTGTCCTCAAGACGATGCTTGTCAGATAATGGCAGTACATATCGAAATATCATAACTTACTCTGTTGGACTATTGTTACAATATGTCGGGGAATTGTTCTATTTGTGTAACTTGTTCTTTTTTAGAAAATATACAAATGTTCAACTTCACGTCTTTTGATTGGGTAAGTTCATAAATAAAAGATATTTACAACAACATGAAATCAAGTGTAATTTTACGAATACTCATTCAAATATCGGTTATAATGGGTTTATTGTCTTGTGAAAAATTGTTTCAGTATAAAGTAAATGACTATACTTCAGATATTGGGTATTTTCGTAAAACACCTGAAAGACCTTATGTAAAGGATACTCTGGAAAAATTTTTACGAATTCCCACTGACCTGGACACGAGTGAGCATAAGTGGTATTATTATTACTATGGTATGAAGGAACACTTTATTGTCAAAGAAGTTTTATATTTTAAGGAAACTCAAGAAATTGTTGGTGTTGATTTGTCATGGGGAAGAATTATTAATTATTACAATCCGAAACTGGGCGAAAAATGTTATACGATTGGACCATGGGGAAAAGATTCATTGAAAGTTGTGAGAGCAATTAAGAATGTTTCTCGTCGAATTGATAGTATTGTTGTTGCATTTGACGATAAGTTTAAAGATAAAAGAACATATATAGAAATAGATGATAGTATATATATGGAAAGTCAACGTAGATAAATTGTAGGATATAGTAGGTTATACCAATTATTATCCATTCGGTATGGCGCAAGCGGGCAGAAATTGGAGCAGTGGGGAATGAAATGCCAAAGATTTTTAAATATGAAAAAACATATCGTATAATGGGAGTTTTCATCCCGGCAGCAATGCTGTTTCTGTGTTTAACGAGCTGTACTCTGCATTACCATACTCCTGCGAAGAAATGACGGCTGCTTTCTACATAATCTCGCCCCTGTAGAATAAATTTCCAAACCGGGGGTGGCAGATAAACCGTCATTGAGCATCGGTTGATGAGCCTGTCGAATCACGAAATGGACGGGATGAAAGCATTATTCTACATAGATTTCATCATTTGCAAATGCAACTTCACGTGTAGAAAACTTTTCATAAAAGCATTATTCTCCATAGATTTCATCCCTATGTGATCTCATTTCTATTCAATAAAGTTCTCAGCACCCTTGTATTAAAACCGCGCAGCAATAGCTAGAATTCTTGATAATTCGCCTATATGATTCCGTACATCATAGCGTTGCACTGTCTGTTCATCGGGAATTGGTAAGCAACGTTTTTGCCATAAATTGACAATTTCCTCCAATTTTTTCTCAATATCCTTTGATTTATCCGCTTTGGCAATAATTGCCGCACCTGTTTCTTCAGCCGCTTTTATTGCAAGCCCGCTGCTTATACAAGCAAAAACGGGTTTTCTTGCACCGAGATATTCATATAATTTTTCGGGTATATAGTCGGTGTCGGAACACAGCACCAATACATCGGCTGCAAGCATTTGTTTTATGGAGTCATGATAGGAAACAAAACCCGTTTGTATAACAGATTGTGCTAAACCCATTTTTTCGATTTTCTTTTGTTGAATTCCGGCAGCCCATCCGACAAATCGCAACTCAATAGTGGAAGCATATTGTGGATTTTTTTTGATAAACCGCTCTAAGCCGGAAATCAAAGATTTGGTCAATGCAGGATTGTGAATATCCCCGCAATGCGTGAGCAATAATTTGTGATCACCTTCATGGGGATAATAATCGTCAAAATATTCGCCGTCGAAGCTGTCCGCCACAATAGCGATATCATCATAACGTAAAAAGCGATAATGTTTGATAAGCATTTCTTTGGCATGACGTGAATTGACTATAACATGTGATGCCCGCTTCAGTATATCTTCTTCTTGTTTGCGTTCGGTGTTTTTGTGCATGGGCGTTGGATAAGACCTTGCGCTATTGCTGAGCCACATGGTTCTGTAATCTACGACAAATGGTAAAGAGTGGTGTTCGGCAATATCGCGCGCAATGACCAAGTCGGAAAAAGGCGGGGCACTTGCCATGATCACATTTACTTCTCGTTCACGAATGATGGTCTCCGCAGCAGCTAAAGCTGATTTTCGCCATTCTATGCCAATGTCGGGTTGATGGATCAATACCGACAATCCGTGTGTATCGCCTCGCAAAAGTTGTAATGACTTACTCGGATTTTCCTTGGCTTTATTGCTTAGACGTTTTTTTTTGGGTGCGGTGCGAATAATCTCTATGTTGAGTGACTGACATTCTTCCACAAGAGCTTCGTCCTGATTGTAATAATGGGGCGGAGTGGTGGTGAGTACAATCGGATTCCAATTATGCAATGCTAAGTATTTAACTAATCGAACTGTGCGCATCACACCGCTGATACCCATAGGCGGGAAATAATGCGCAATAACCAAAACTGTGCGTTTAGACATGAAAAATTATATGCTGAAAAGTAAAATTTACGACTATAAGAATGCAAAAATTGGACTTTTTGCCAATAAAAACAAAAATGGTCTCCCCTTGTTGAAGAGGGAAGACCATCGTAAAGAATGTTCTTTATAGGAGTTATCTCAATAACGATTGCGTTGTGGACGATCGTTGGAATAACGGTCATTTTGTGGTTTCGGACGCGCTTCGGTAACAGAGATTTGTCTCTTGCCCAAGTTTGATCCGTTTAGTGTTTCTAATGCTGTTTGTGCTTGGTCATCATTTGGCATTTCAACAAAAGCGAAGCCGCGGCTGCGACCTGTGATTTTGTCTGTAATGATTTTAGCTGAGGACACCTCGCCGACTGCTTCAAAGTACTCTTGGAGCATCTCATTTGTAACCCCGTAATCGAGGTTTCCGATGTAAAGATTCATGTAACTAACTGAAAATATGAAAAAATGGAATGCGAAGATAGACAAAAAAGTTTATCCAACAACTATAAATGTAGAATTTTCTTCGGTTTGTGCATAAATTTTTCTTAATATGCCATCATAAAGGGCAATGTATAGGTAAAAATGCCCGCCTTATAGACAAGATAATATGCCCCATTGGCAAGGGTGGAAGTCCGCACAGCGGCACTGTGAGTGCCGGGTGCAAAGATACCTTCCGCTGCCGTGATAATCTTTTCGCCCATAGAAGAGTATATTTCTACGCTTGTATAATCTGTGCTCACATTCTCAAAGTGGATTTCCATTATCCCCTGCGATGACGAAGCAATTGTAACCCCCGGTGTGCCTGAGATTTTCACCAATCGTCCATTCAGATTACAGACATCCGTCAAAGTGAGAATACCTTTTTGATACGTAAATTCCGTGACTTTGAGTGCATTGCCGGCAATATTATCATTGACAATAACAATATCGGAAATGGCTGCATCGCCAAGCATGGCAAGTGCTTCAATATCCACAAGACGACCATCTGTTATAAAAGTCGGTGCATTGGCTTGTTGCGGATGTGTCAGTATAAGCTTCATAGTACCGGCAGCCGTTTCGGTTAATTGTGCCTGATACCCCGGCTGTGTCTGGGCAATTTTAGCCGACAAAGGCATCATTACCGAGCCATTATAGGTAAAATCCAGTTCGAGACGATAGACCTTCATCAATGAGAATTTTGCTGTATCCGGTGATTGGAGCGAAACCGAAAAAGTAAAGTTTTCTCCCGGTTTTGCTTTTGTGTTTTGCACAAGTAAGGTCGCAGGATTGGCATTCGGATTATTACCCCTTATACGTCCCAAACCTTTAAGATTAAGTGTAAAGATGGTATCGCATGGAGCAGAAATCACAAAGTGTGCTATGATTGAGTCACGCACTGCCGTTTTGGGGCTGTACATAATTGAAACGATTACCGAGTCCCCCGGTTTGATAACTGCAGGAAATGGTTTATCTACAATCGTTATGGTAAAAGGAGGAGAACTGACTTTATCCAAATCTTTTACTGTGATCGGTAAGCGAGAGGTATTGTTGAAGACCACAGTACCTGTACGTTGTTGTCCCGTATCCACCGTACCGAAATCAAAATTTTTAGTCCATGAAAATACTGATGATTTCCGTGTTCCTGATACAGGTACGTTCAGTGTAAGGTCACACGGTTGCAGGCGTAAACGAATATTATCGGTATAGGAGCGGTCAAAACGCGGAGAAAAGCGTACAATGATTTTTTCTCCGTCGCTGATGGTTTGTCCTTTGGTAAGATTAATACTGAAAGGTTCGGCATTGGTCATGCTTATATCGTCAACAGTAACCGATCCGGGGAAATTTGCCAAAGAAAGCGTGATGGTATCGGTTAACGTCATAAGAGTATCGCAACTGAATACATCGGCAAAAGCAATAGATGGTTGCGATAATACTGCCGATGCACTTTTTTTCGTACCACGGACTTTGATGAGCAATGCCGTATCGGTGCAGCCCTCCACGAAAAGTGGTAATGAATCAATATAATCGCCCTCTTGACTCGGTCGGAAACGAATATGTAATTGCTTAATAGCCCCGGGCTTAATGGTGTCGGGAATATTACGCAATAAATAGACCGATGTGTCGGCAAGTTGTTGTGCTATAAAAAACGGCTGCTTGGAATCATTGCGAATGGCTATCGAATCCAAAATTTCTTTATCACAACCAAGGAGCGGTTTAAATATTAACTCGGAAGCAGCAACGGCAGTGAGTACAGGTTTTTTTCTTTGAGCCGTAAGTACTAAACGTATGGTATCTTTACAAGCACCTGATTCGAATGGTATTTTTAATTCATCGGAATAATTACCTTCTCCGGACGGCGGATTATAATTAACTCGTATTCTGATGGAACTGCCCGGCTGAATTACCTCTCTGTCCGGTATGCGCGCCACAATGCTGAATGGCGGCTTTAAATTCCACGGATAACCGATTAATGTCAGTACATCATTACCCGTATTATCAATATTAAAGACGGAGTCTTGCTCCGCTGCTTCGCAGGTCAGTTTTTCTGCAAAAGTGATGGACCCCCTGTCTGCAGCAAAATCGGATTTCAATTTTTCACCTTTGAGTGTCATCGGTTGCACTGTGGTGCATGGCAATACTGTGACGCTTGCCGTCCCGGTGCTTATGCCCTGTGTGGGGCGATTAAAACGGAAAAACACGGATTTTTTTTCATTCGGTGCAATAGTAATCGGCAAAGGAGAAACGACTGTAAAATCCGTCGTCACATCAACCTTCGTAATATGCAATGTGTCTTTGCCTGTATTGGTAAATTCTGTTGCTGCTGTTTTACTGGAGGTACAGCCGTCAAGTTGTCCAAAATCAAGATTGGGTTGACTTATGGTAAACTTTGTTTCCCGTGCAGTAACGGTTAGGGTTTCGGAAGTATCAGCACATCCGATACTATTACTGCCGGATACTTTATAGACACCGGTCTGACTAACAGTAAGAGTATTCGTTGTTTGACCGCTCATAATGACATTATCTTTAAACCACGTATAAACGGGACCTGCCCCCGATGCGGTAATTGTTAAGGTTTCTCCAGCACATAGTTTTGCTGTTTTTCCCTGATTGAGCGTAACAACAGGTGCAGGGATAATTTCTACGGTAAATTCATCGGAACGTGCCGTACATCCCACATCATTTGTCACTTCGACAAAATATGTACCCGATTGAGTGACCGCTAAAGTGCCCGCTGTTTGATTTGCAATAGGATTATTGTCTTTATACCATTGATACGATGTTGCCGGTGTTGATGAAAACAGTATTGTTTTGCCTTGGCAAGCACTGATTTTTTCGCCGCTTTGCACTCCTCCGCTGATCGCAACATTGGGTTTATTCATTGCAGGTTTATATGCCCTTGCCACAGCATAACGATCGGTAAGATATTGCCTGCCGCGAGCATCACGCTGCGGAGAATTACGTTTTTCTAACTGATCTTGCTCAAATCTGAAAGCATACACACGATATTTATAGGAACCGCCACAAGCAATATTCTTAAAATTACCGGGGTCATCGTATGTTGTTTGTGATGCCGGAACAATGTCCACGACACGCCAATTTCCTATTTTCTCATTCAAGACATAAGTTGTGCCGTCAAGAGGTATTCTATTGGTATCGGCATCAGAATCATCGGTGGTCAAAATCATGTAACCCTGTATATTATCAGATGGATTCGGGTCTGTCATCGGTGTCCAATTCAACTTCACATTATTCATCGTGACAGCGATACTTGTAAAAGCGGGATTATTCCATTCAGGTTCCCGTGTTTTACGCCAAAAAGCTTGATTATCATCCTGTCCGGCACCATTTTTATTGGGTTTACCCTGAGTGCTATTTTCACCTAAAGATACAGATTTTCTATCAGCAGCATTATCGCCATAATAATCTTCTAATGTTAAACCCGGATAGACGCGTGTTGCAAATCCGGTACCGGCACTGCTGTGATTGAGCGAACGCGGCTGAATGGCAAGAAAATCCGCACTTGTTGATTTATTATGCGCTAAGGCATGCACATGATTATTGCTTCCATCTTGTATTTGAACAATATCTGATGAAGCATTTAAGCTGATAATTCCGCTAAAATCAGCCGCATTATTGAGAAAGCGATCAAAAATGGTGGGGTCAAAAGCTGATACTTCAAGATAGCCGTCTTTCGGATCTGTATCATAATTTGGGTTAGCCGGGTTGCGGTGATGAATAATGATAATAGTTCCTGCTCTGAGATTTTTCCATAGAGGTATATCGCGAAAACGAATACCCCCTTGCCAACTGTCTGAACCCGAATTATCACGGATAGTATAATTTACCAAATTCAGATTATCTTTGATAACCAAAAGTTCCATCCATTCACTGACAGGGTCAATACCGGGTGAGTCTTTATATTCACTAACCACAATTTCCGGTGATTGTGCATAGCTGTTCGATAGCGGTAACAGGACAGCAAGAAAGATGCTTAGCGTGATGAAAATGATGTATCGTTGTTTCATGAAATGCCCGTTTGAATGAAAAACCAAGTGCGAAATTAGGGCTAAGTAGTGCAATAAGCAACAATTGCAGCACTCTACCCACTGCAAACAGGATTATCATTTGATGAAAAACATGCTGATAGCCGGAATTGCAGCATTCCATAGACTCTCCGATATTGTGCATCAGATAATGAAATCAAACCTGCTTTGCGCCAAGCAACCGTCGTAGTCGCTGTCATAACCGAGATGTGCATATATTTAAGATAGTTTTGTCCGAGTATGAAAAGTTTGTATTTTTGCTACCGTAAGCAATCACTTTTGTTCATACGCATGATAATTCTTCGACATATCATACTTATTCTGTACGGCACAGTATTGCTCAAGCCGGTTTTGCCGGTAGCGGACTATCTGTTGCGATACGATGTCTATGCCCAAGAATTATGCGTCATGAAAGATATGCCCGACAATGATTGTTGCGGCAGATGCCAAGTGATAGATGCCATTGCCAAACAACAGGAACAATCGCCTCGCACTAATTCAACATCACCATCCACATGCACATCACAGATTGAAGAGACATTTCATGAAATAATCACTGTATATGACAAGGTGGTGACAGTCAATAGTTCATATACAGTGCCATTTATCACCATCGCCGACCATTGCGGCATGATAATGCGCGGCTACATTCGTATGGGGTTTACCCCGCCCGATAAAGCACTGTGATGTGACGGAAATTTCCCTCTTTTTACGCATCAAATCTATGCGATTCTTATCTGCATGGAACGATTCTCTTTGTATATATTATTCACTTTTTATTCGAAATACAATGAAACACTATTTTATATCCTATACAATCCGTGCAATGGTATTTGCCGGCTTTATTGCTATGTTTGCATCGTGCAGTGATGACCATACGACCGCGCCCGACGCCACAAAAACCGGCTCAATTATTTTAGAATTTGATAATGTTGCCGGTGATGATGAATTCACATTCAATAAAGAATATACCAATGCTGCCGGAGAAAAATTCACAACAACAATCTTAAAATATTATATCAGCAATATTTCATTAGTAACAACATCAGGCACTGTCTATACCGTACCGCAAGATAACAGCTATTTTCTCGTAGATGAAAGTGTGCCGACTTCAACAAAAGTAAAACTTTCCAATATTCCCGAAGGTGATTATAAAGAAGTGCATTATACCATCGGGGTTGACAGTTTGCGATCCACAATGCCGATAGAAAAACGTCTTGGTGTTCTTGATATGAGCGGACAGGGCAAAGATATGTACTGGGATTGGAATTCCGGTTATATCTTTTTCAAGATAGAAGGTTCATCGCCTGCTATAAATGAAGTAGAAAATAATTTCCGCTTTCATATCGGTGGTTTTGGCGGTTACAGTGCACAAACCATTAACAATATAAAAAAGGTGACTTTATCTATGGGCACTACGCCTGCAACAGTGAGAAGTGATATTGCACCGGAAGTGCATATACTTGCTGATATTCTTAAAGTATTCAGTGGCACTACAACCATAGAATTAGCAAAAAACCCTTCATATATGTTCTCTCGCAATTCCGTTGATATTGCCAATAATTATATGAATATGTTTAGCTTTGACCATGTTCATAATGACCATTCTCATTAATGCCGAATAATAATTCACAAACTATAACTATTTAATGTGAAAGGACATCGTATGAAAAACATATTTACTTTCCTTATCGAAAAAATTTGTAGAATATTATCTATGTCATCACTAATAGTTATGCCATTGCTTTTTGTGTCATGCGGTGAAACAGATACAGCAATTAATCAAGAGCCGGAAAGAATAGAATTTATTGTTCCGTCCAATTTTCCGGCTCCTGTCTATAATCTTTCGCGCAATCCTGTTACGGCTGATGGATTTATATTGGGTCGCACCTTGTTTTATGATGGCATTCTCTCTCGTGATGGTACTATTGCTTGTGGCACATGTCATCAACAATCTGCGGCTTTTGCCCATGCTGCACATGATGTAAGTCATGGCATTGACGATCAATTAACATTGCGCAATACACCGGCATTGCATAATCTGGCATGGCAAAAAGAATTCTTTTGGGATGGTGGTGTCGGCGACCTTGATTTATTTGCCATCAACCCCATTCAAGCTCATAATGAAATGGATGAAACATTGCCGAATATCCTCAACAAATTACGTCAATCAGCAAAATACCCACCCTTATTTAAAAAAGCTTTCGGCACTGATTCCATAACTCTGGAACGCTTTTTAAAAGCACTTTCACAATTTCAACTTATGTGTATTTCTTCAAACTCCAAATTTGATAAATATCAAAGAGGAGAAGCATCTTTGACGGCGGAAGAAATGCAAGGTAAAACACTGTTCGACAATAAATGCGGATCATGCCATACAGGTACATTTTTCACAGATTTGTCGTATCGTAACAATGGGTTAAGTATTAAAAATAAAGCCGACAGCGGCAGAGCAAAGATTACATTAAATTCCGAACATTTATATCAATTTAAAGTACAAAGTTTACGGAATATTACAGAAACCGCACCGTATATGCACGACGGACGATTTTCTTCATTGGAAAAAGTTCTCGATCATTATGAGAAAGGAGTTCAAGACAGCCCCACACTTGATCCATTATTGCGTCAAGGTGCAACACGAGGCATACCGCTCACTGCTGAAGAAAAACGGTTAATTATTGTATTTTTAGCAACCTTGAAGGACGATACATTTTTACGTAATCGTTTATTATCTCAACAATGAAATACTTATTGGCAGTATCGTTAATCATTACATTTTTTTATAGTAATTCTGCAATCGGCTGCGAAGTCTGCGGCTGCGGTGCCGGAGCCACCTATTTTGGATTACAACCGAATTTAGCACGTAATTTTGTCGGTATTCGATGGAGAACAATGGATTTTGATTCCCATCTTGGAATGGGCGAACGTTTTCGCACCCAAGAAGTGTTCCACACAGCAGAATTACTCACACGTTGGTATCCTCTCGATAGATTACAAGCATTGGTGAGTGTGCCATATTCGGTCAATACACAATACACAAACACAGGAAATATCAATCTTAACGGTATTGGAGATATTGCCATAGTTGCCAATTATAATATTATCGAAAGAGATAATACCTGCGCGCCCGATGAATTGTCTCATGCTTTTACGGCGGGCGGCGGCTTGACATTACCCACCGGACGGCATGAATTACCAGACAGTGATAATAATTCGGAGGTTAATAATCCGAATTTTCAAATAGGCACGGGAAGTGTCAGTTTTCTGGCATTAGCGCAATATATAGTGCGTTTGGGAAATTATGGAATAAGTATTGACGCGCAAGGAAAAATTCATACAGCCAATGCCGATAATTACCGTTTTGGCAATCGTGTGTCAACAACACTCAATATGTTTATGATTATTGATAATGAAGACTGGAAAATAATGCCGTCCTTGGGAATTTATAGCGAATATTCGGGATATAATTACAATAGCACAACACCGATTACAGTTACCGGCGGATATTTGACAAACGGCATTGTCGGTGCAGACTTTTTTTTGAACAGTTTTATGATAGGATGTAATTATCAAATACCGATGATGCAAAAATTAGGAAATAATTATTTGCAATCAAATCAGAGATTTATGACGACATTTGCTTTTATGTTTTAAGGGTTCAATTTGTCATTGCATACCTGATATGTTATCGTCGAAACAAGTTACAAAA
>JAYRWZ010000103.1:0-2570 GCA_041917875.1 Chloroflexota bacterium
GAACGAAAACAATGAAATCCTTGAGAAGAAGTATTCCATTGAACCACATACCGTTTATGCTGAGGATTGATTCATGACAACTGCGATGAGTATTATAATTCTTGCTGCCGGTAAAGGGAAACGAATGAACAATCCCGACATCCCTAAAGTCATGGCTCTGCTCAATGAGGTACCACTGTTGGGGCACGTTTTGAAAAGTGTCAAGTTGCTCAAACCTGAAAGTACAGTTGTTGTTGTTGGGCATCAAAAGGAAAGGGTTATTGACTATCTCAATGAATTCTCGAAGAGCAATGACATGAGGATCGAAACAGCTCTTCAGTTAGATCAATTGGGCACGGGACATGCAGTTCAACAAACATTTGATAATTTGAAGCATTTTACAGGTAATCTGCTTATCCTCTCAGGGGATGTTCCTTTGCTCACACATTCTACACTTGAAAAATTTATAAAAAGTCATGAAGAGTCAAAAGCAGCGGTCAGCGTTTTGACTGCGCATGTGCCAAATGCCCAAGGATATGGAAGAATTATTCGAGATGACAATGATCTGTTTCTTAAAATTATTGAACATAAGGATGCAACTGATTCTGAGAAATCCATCAATGAAATCAACTCGGGTGTATATTGTGTTCAATCGGATTTGCTTTTTACGTCTTTGCAAAATGTAAAAAATACAAATGCGCAAGGTGAGTTTTACTTGACTGACATCATCGGTATTTTGCAGCAAAAGGGGAAGTATGTTTCTGCAATTCCGTGTGATGACTTTAGGGAAATAATAGGCATAAACACTGCAGAAGAATTGTATCAAGCATCCTTGATTATGAATGAATTGTATAAAGGAGTCGTATGATTCGAGCAATTAATCATATCGGAATAGCTGTAAGGGATATTGAAGAAAGTAAAGCACTTTACAAAAAAATATTTAATGTTGAACATTTTCATGAAGAAATTGTTCAAGAGCAGAAAGTAGTCATTGCTTCATTTACGGTTGGTGATGTTATGATAGAATTAACTGCTCCAACCGATGAGCAATCGCCCATAGCGAATTTTTTGGCAAAGAGGGGCGAAGGAATCCATCATATTGCATTTGAGAGTGATTCTATTCATAGAGATTTGGAAAATCTCGGTGAACAAGGAATACAACTGATACACAAAGTTCCCACAGAGGGCGCACATAATATGCTTATAGGTTTTTTACATCCTAAAAGTACCGGCGGCGTTTTAATGGAGCTCTGTCAACATAATTCAGAATTAATTCGTGAGTAAACTTATGCCAAATTTAATATTGTTACGACATGGTCAATCCCAATGGAATCTTGAAAATAGGTTTACAGGTTGGATTGATGTAGATTTATCGCCTTTAGGTGAGGAGGAAGCTGCAAATGCCGGAAAGTTAATAGAACCATATTCTATTGATTTTGTGTTTACCTCCGTGTTAAAAAGAGCAATTCGAACTTCTCTGATTGCATTGGATAATGCCAAAAAATTTAATATCCCTACTGAAAGAAGCGAAGCACTCAATGAAAGACACTATGGCGACTTACAAGGTCTAAACAAAGCAGAAACTGCTCAGCAATTTGGTGATGAACAAGTTCACATTTGGCGCAGGAGTTATGATATTCCCCCGCCCAATGGAGAATCTCTGCAAATGACTCAAGAGAGAGTTCTGCCGTATTATAGAAACATTATTAAACCAAAACTAGAACAAGGATCTAATGTACTCGTGGTTGCCCATGGTAATTCGCTGCGCGCATTAGTAGCGGAATTAGATAGAATGACAAAAGAAGAAATATTAGATTTAAATATACCGACAGGCACGCCATTACTCTATAGACTGTCAGAATCCCTTGATGTAGTCGAAAAAAAATACTTGTAATAATTTATCACCATTTTTCATACTATGAGAGCATTACTTTCATTTACTTTAGTATTCTTTGTCTTTGTTTTCACAACTATTTCTCAAGAGACTGTCGTATTAAGAGCGATGAAATCTGAAATTGCTAGAACGATGTTAGGGATGTCTTCAGAAAAGAACCCTCCGTATTTTCTTTCGTATTCAATAACGGAAACTAAGTCAGTTATTATCTCCGGCTCTTTTGGTAAAATTGAAGCATCAACGAATACGAAAAACAGAATTTTGGATATAGATTTACGAGTGGGTAATTATAAAACGGACAATTCTCATACTATCCGAGGCAGCCGATTTGAATTTGGTGGTCGTGGACGTTCAATCGAAATACCTTTTTCCGAAGACGAGTTGTCTTTGCGGCAAATTTTATGGCAGGCGACAGACCAGCATTTTAAAAAAGCGGTAGAAAAATATGGTAAAGTTCTGACCAATATGGCGGTGAAGGTCAAAGACGAAGATACCTCTGCGGATTTTTCCCGACAAAATGCCGAAAAATATATTGAACCGATACCTTCATTTGTTATTGATACAAATGCTTGGAAAGAGCGTTTGCGACGTTTATCCGGCTTGTACTCATCAGATCCGGCTATTTATTCCGGCGATGTATATTTTCAAGCAGATATTATTACGAAATATTTCGTAAGCAGCGAAGGAGCTGAAATTC
>JAYRWZ010000104.1:0-6378 GCA_041917875.1 Chloroflexota bacterium
TCACAAGGGTATCAATTAATAAACAAAGTCAAAATGCAAGCAGAAGAATTAGAGCAATATCAGAAGCTCACAAGATTTCAAAAGGATGTAGTTGATGCCTTAATCAACTTAGGATTTAAGCATAAGTATTTTTCAACTTACGAATTACTTGGATGGGGTGATATTAAAGTTAATAAATTTAGTAGATGGTCGGATGTATTGAGATATGTCCACGAACAAGGTAAAGACCAAAAGAGGTTTGAGTTTCAACGTGTGTTGGGTATTTAGCCTGACCGCTAACGTGCCGATTGGCGTAACAAAATTTAATTAAAATACATTGCATTAATACTTTACGACACTCGTGTTCACAACTGTACAATAAAAACAATTATGGATGAATTAAGACCATATCAAACTGAATTAAAAAATAAGCTCTACGCAGCTCTTGAGACTCATAGAAGCGTACTTGTGCAATGCCCTACAGGTGGTGGGAAATGTCTCGGCAAAGGCACACCGGTACTCATGGCTGATGGAAGCATCCTTCCGGTCCAAGATATTAAAGTTGGTGACCAAATAATGGGTGATGACAGCACTCCTCGCAATGTATTATCTGTCACAACCGGGAGAGAAAATCTTTATCGCATAACACCGACGAAAGGTGAACCTTGGGTCTGCAATGAAAGTCACATACTTTCTTTAGTTTCGACAGCCACCGATTGTGGGTTTATCAAAGGGCAAGTTTACGATATTGAGTTACGTGATTATTTGCTCTTAAGTAAGTCACAGAAACACATACTAAAGCAATATCGTGCAGCCGTTGATTCATTTTCAAACAATCCTGAGCAGCCACCTTTAGACCCTTATTTTCTTGGCGTTCTTATCGGCGACGGTTCACTAAAGCGTGGTGTCTGCGTTACAACTCCCGATAAAGAAATTGTTGACGAACTATATAAACAAGCAGATTTATTCAATCTTTCCGTGCGCCACGAGACAATGTATAACAATGCAAATGAAATCACAAATATTGTGAAGTCTCTTGGTGTAAATGTTATATGCGATAATAAATTCATCCCCGATTGCTATAAAAAAGGCACAGTACAGACACGATTACAAATTCTCGCAGGTTTACTTGACACCGATGGATATCTCAATCACAATTTCGAGTTTGTTAGTAAAAGTAATACGCTTGCAAATGACGTTATGTTTGTCGCAAGGTCGCTTGGCTTCGCAGCATATATTACTGAAAAAATTGTCAATGATGTAATGTACTACAGATTGAGTATATCCGGGGATGTACATAAAATACCGACACGTATCAAGCGCAAACAAGCGGAGCCACGCAAGCAGAAAAAATCAGTACTTCGCACAGGGTTCACAGTTACCCCAATCGGCGAAGGTGATTATTATGGATTTGAAATTGATGGCAACAGAAGATTTGTTTTGGGTGATTTTACTGTCACACATAACACTGTAGTGTTTACTTCTGTCATAAAAGACTTAGTAAATCAAGGCAAACGTGGTTTATTACTTGTCCATCGTCGTGAATTAATACGTCAAGCGGAACAGAAAATATTCAAGACAGGAATAAACTACGGTCATATTATGTCAGGTGTGGATGCGTATTATTCTCGCCCTATGCAGCTCGCTTCGGTACAGACACTTGTCCGCCGAAATATGCCGAAAAAAATTGATTTTATTATTGTGGATGAGTGTCATCATTCTGTCAGTAGCTCTTATCGCTCAATATTAAATGAATACCCTGAAGCCAAAGTAATCGGTTTCACTGCTACACCATGCCGCCGTGATGGATCCGGGTTTGAAGATATATTTGAAATACTTGTGACAGGACCGTCCGTTAAGTTTTTAATTGAGAATGGTTTTCTTGTAGCACCGAAAATTTACTCTGTACCGCTCCGTGAGGATTTATCAAAGTTAAAAACGGTTGCAGGAGATTATCGCAGCAGCGACATAGAAGCGATCATGGATAGAGATGTCATAAATGGTGATATTATTGAAAGCTATAAAAAGCATGCACTGAATAAAAAATGCGTTGTGTTTGCAACTACTGTAAAACACAGCTTGCATATTGTTGAACGCTATAATGAAGCAGGAATTCCGGCAGTACATATTGACGGTGGAACTCCAACTGATGTCCGTGATGCGGCGCTCCGAAAATTCGCCAAAGGTGATTATTTAATCCTCAGCAATGTTGAAATCGTCACGGAAGGATTTGATGTGCCGGCAATCGAATGTGTGCAACTTGTCCGACCCACACAATCATTGAGTTTGTATTTGCAGATGGTAGGACGAGGATTACGTAGCGCAAATGGTAAAGAGCGTTGTATCATCCTTGACCATGCGAACAATGTATTTACGCATTTAGCTCCGCAGCACGACCGTGAATGGAAGCTTACAGGTTTTAAGAAAAACAAAAGAACAAAAAGCGAGGAGCCGGTATTGCAGGCAGGCGACATTATTGTTAAAGCCAAAGATGAGACAGGCAAATTGTTTAATCTTAACGAAATCCCACGTGAGATAACCTCAATCGAATTAGTTGAAATTGAATACACACTCGACAATGAACGACGTGATTATTTGCTGCGTGAGCTTCGTATTGCCAAAAAACGGAAGCTCAAACCGCTGTTCGCATTTATCAACCTCACGAAGAAATACGGCAAACCTACAGTTGATGAAATCCATTTGATGCAAAAAGCAGCGGGCTACAAATCAGGGTGGATACGCCATCAACTCGAAGAGCATGGTTATGCAGAGAAACGTATGCCTCCGCAGCCACCGAAACCTCCTATGCCTCCGCAGCAATACAACAATGTGCAGCAAGGCAAAAAACCAACAACGATAGCACACACATGGAGCTTCTAACAATAATGGCAAAATCAGAAAAAAGCAGAGCAATCCGCTTGCTCTTGAACAAGCAAGCAAAATCTCTTGAGCGCATGCTGTGTGCGCTGACAGGGATTCAAAACATACATGTCACAGCAGTAAGCGACGGCGTAAGTAATAACCCAAGCCGCACAGTAATCAAAACGAAGTATCAAATCAACATTGAGATTGTAGAGTATGCGAATCCGGACAATCAAACCACAATTTTTCAAGAACGATGAACTTGCTGAACTTCCAATGTCAGCACGGCTTTTCTTCATCGGCTTATGGACATTAGCTGACAGCGAAGGTCGCCTTGAAGACAGACCTCGCCGCATCAAAGCAGAAATCTTCCCATTTGATAATATAGATGCAGATGATCTATTATCGCGGCTTCAAAGTGCAGGATTCATCATTAGGTACACCTCTTCCGGGGGTCAGCATACCGAAAGTGGGTTTAGCGAAATGAAAGTGATTCAGATTGTCAATTTTACAAAGCATCAGAAACTATCTGGGAGAGAAGCCGAGTATGAGTCCGATTTTCCTCCACCTCCCGATCCATCGAATGTTAAAGTAACAGCTGTGTTGCAAGAAAGTGCACTCGAAGCAACAGAGACAGAACAGATAATCATCGGGGAAACATTCGGGAAAAATGTGGAAAGATTTGGAAAAATCGGGAAAGATTTGGAAAAATCGGGAAAGATTCGGAAAAATGTGGAAAGAGAAAAAGACCAGGAAAAGGAAAGGGAAAGGAATAATAAGGAAAGGATATATAATGAGAGTGCAAATTCTGACGAATTGCCCTCTTCTGGAATATCTACCCTGATTTATAGCCAAGATGCCCTTGACTTCGCTGCATGGTTTAAGACTCTGCTACCCAAAGCTCAGAAGGTTTCGCAGTCCAATTTGAAAGATTGGGCAAAAACCTACGATGACTGCATACGCCTTGACAGCCGAGCGCGAGATGAAATACTTGCGGTCTGTGAATGGGCAAGAGCTGACACCTTTTGGTCAGCTAACTTTCAATCCGCCTCGAAATTGAGGCAAAAGAACAAAACGGGAGTGCAATACTTCGACGTATTTCTTCAACAAATGAATAAAAACAATGGAACAGCAAGAAACATACACAACAACGGCACTGCAACACGTAGCTTCGGCACAATCGCTGACGCACAGCGTGAGCATGATGACTTCCTTGCCGCCGGCAGAGCTCTTATCGCAAATGGGCAAGTTGCTCGGTGAATTGAAACTCATGCGAGGTGTTACTATCGACAATGAACGCAAGCTTTTCTTTTTCCAAGAACTCTGCGCCATTGGCTACACACAAATGCATTTGAACAATGCCCGAAAATGGTTACTCCACGGTGATTGGACATTCAAAGGGAAATCTCCGGTCCTTGAATTTGCTGATTTCTTCCCCACAGAGGCGCAATTACGCAGCACGGCGAGTGCTTGTGGCTTTATAGTGCTTTCGTCGCAGGAATGGCAAGCAAATCGGCAAAAAGTGGCAATCCAAGCACGCCAAGACGCACTCATGGAGTTCGAGCGACAGTATAAACCTGTCCCACCCTCTGAAACCGAGCGTGAATTGAATGAAATGCTCAAAAAAATGATGCAAGAGAAGAATGAACTGCGCCTTCAAAATCAGCAGCTCATCAATGAAGTTGCTATGCTGCGTGCAAAGCTTGCAGACAAGCGTATCGAGGAGAAAAAAAAGCAGCAAGAACTGATCGAGGAGGTAAAAAAACGATGTGAGTCATTTCATTCTGCAAAGTCTGTGTTAGAAAACATGAAGGTGGCATGATGAGAACACGATTAATTACATCGAGTATAGACCGCAGCACGCCCGGTCAGTCACCTTTTACAAACGACATACGCAAAGGGATATCCATGTCAGAGCAGCTCCGCAAAGAGAAAGAGCAATTGTTCCTGAACGCTCCCCCATTACATGTTGCGCAAGTCAAAGTAAAAAAACCGAAGCACAAACCTCTCACAAGAGAAGATTGGAACGACATCTCAAAGCTGACTTTTAGGGATGCAGAAGGTCACGAGATTGTCGAAGTTAAAATCCTTGAGTCCTTTATCGGGGTGAAGCCGTATCCGGTTGTCGTCATTATGAGAACACTCACAAATGACCTTATAGCAAGACAATACACCATTGAAGGCAAAGCAGAAAAAATGGTTGATGATTTCCAAATTATTAAAATCGAAATTATTAAAATCGAAGAACCTGAGCCGCCGATTGACTACGAAGGTATTATCAAAGATTTAGCTGTGACAAGAGCTTTTATTACCTATGACGGTGAGTACTACGCTCCAATATTGTGGGTAAACGTAAACAGTAAAAGATTCTGCACGGGGGCTTTACAATGGGAGTTTGACAAAATACGTGGATTCGACATCACCTTTGACATGAATACTTTTTATGCATTTAACGAGTATCTTCAATTGCGTAAAGAAAATCGTGTACCAACAGTAGATGAGTTTGGCAATATTCGCAGTGGTGTAAAATCATGAAAAAGAAACAGGTGGACACACGGCGTAACCGCAACAGGACAGCGCAGATGCAAGCATATTACGCTGCAAACAAAGATAAGATACTTGAGCAACAAAAAATGAGACGTGTGTCAAAGATGATTAAAGAAATAATATTTAATAATCAGGAGGAGAAATAACATGGAAGAATTTGAGGACATAGAAGATCAGCACCTTGGTCGGCTCACACGTGAGGCAATGCAGCAACGCCCTTCAGTTTGTGAAGTGGTTTACCATGCAGCAAATTGCACGACAATATATGGTGAAATAGAAGGTACTTGCCGCATTACAGGCAAAAATAATAAAAAAGGTGTTTTGTTTTCAAAATGGGTACGTGATACATTTACGGACCATGCTTATTTATATGCCGGAACAATTATCTCAAATGAAGCTCTGTTTTGTTTCGAGGAAGCATCAACTCTTATACAGGGTATGCGTGGCAAAGATAAACCGCAACGCTTCAGGACATATTCACATTTTGTTCATGACGGTAAATGGTATTGTTTCGGCAAAGACCAAAAAGCCGAGATGTTACCGCTTTTATTCTCGGACAAAACAACGGTTGCGGTAATTGCGGACAGCGGTCAGAAGCATCTTGTTTTTAAGTATAAAACAGGGACATGGAAATTTGAGGAGCAGAACATTGTAATTAACAGACCCTTACTTGCTGAGCTGCACAGCATCATGTATGATATGGGTCAAGTATTTAGTGTCGATGAAATAGCGACAGGTAATTATCAGCAACATAGAATTATTCAGTACGGCATAGATAAATGGTCATTTCAAGAAGAAATCTTACAGCACCATCGCGGGAGTGCTTTATTAAATCTCGCATTATTTTTTATTAAAATCAAAGGAGATTGTTATGACAATCGAACAACAACGAGAGGCGAAGGCGGAAATTGGGAAAACGCTGATATTCCTCTTATTTAAGTGTGTGTCTTCGGATTACAAGAAGAAATACGCACGCGACATCTGGACACA
>JAYRWZ010000105.1:0-3092 GCA_041917875.1 Chloroflexota bacterium
CCGCCGAAGGGTGTCACATCTCTCATCTTAACACAATATGTCCTTCATTTCCTCAAAACTACAAAACTATGTGTATCCATCCAAACATAGTCCTTTAGGATTACACATTATTGCCAAGTATTGTTCTACAAAAAGTAGTGGTGTGGGGGAGTGACGAGTGTTAGCGGCTCATCTACTTTCTGTCCCAATCACATATTTGTATTTTTTATTGAACAGATAACTTTTGGGTTAAATCGCGGGAAAAAACGGTATGAATGGCAATATGTAATTCATTGTCTTTATTGATTAATGCTTCAAGAGTCTCTTTTTTCCATACCATACATAAAACAGGGGTCAATGCTTTTACCGTTGCTGTAGTTTCTTTGCCGCTTAAAAAACTCATTTCGCCAACAAAAGCATAACTGCGTAATCGGGTAATTTCTAAGCCTTTTTTTTCCACAGATGCTGCGCCCTGAGTTAATAACAATAACTCCTTACATGTATTGCCTTCTTCAATTAAATTTTCGTCAATGCTATATGTTCGCCATTCACCAATATTTATCAATCGTCGAAATAATACTTTGCTCATGGTGCTGAACATTGCGGCATACATTATATGTTCTTCTTCCGATAAATTGAGAGACTGCCTTTCTTGTATTATACGAAAAAATTGATAGGTATTCACTCCTACATACGCCGAACACCATAGAATATTGGGCCAAAGTGGGTCAGCGCCCACATTGTAACTATAGATCACTTCCATCACGGATGCAAGGCATAATAATATACGAAGCCATAACATATCTTTTACAATAAATGCAGTCAGATATAATAAATTATAGCTGTGAGCCAAAATATCCCATAGAGTAAGCGGCATTATATTCACCGTATCAGATAAGTGTATATTGGAGTCTCCTAATAAAAGACACCTAATTTATTGTCACGAACATTATTCATCACGGAACGGTAACACAATAGTCAATATGTTTTTATTGTTACTGTAATTATATTCCATTGTCTGAGATATTTGTTTGACAAAATGAATGCCAAGTCCCCCGATTGCTCTTTCTTCTAAATCGGATGTTGTATCCGCTTCGGCAATTGTTGTGGGGTCAAAGGGTGTGCCGCCATCAGCTACGGTAATTGTTACGGTACGCGCACTATTGTCAATACTAAGCGTCAAATCAATAGAGTGTTCTCCGCCTTGAGGATAGCCGTGAGTAATAATATTTGTGAGAATTTCATCCAAAATCAAGTCGGTTTGGAACGCGGTTTTCATCGGGACGGCAAATTCATCGAAAAATGCTTCGACTTGAGCATTTATACGAGAAATTTCCATTTTTTTATTGATGAGTTGCAAAGCCAAAGCAGATATATCGTTGGCAATAGCAGCGGACTCGATTGCATTCTGTCCATCGTAACGTAACAATAACATTGTAATATCATCGGATTGAGCCGCTCCGTCCGCATGTCGTTTCACATCGGCAAAAACATTTTTCATCTGTTCTTCGACTGACAATGAATGATCAATTGTTGCCAAAAATTGCGATAATCGTTCATCGGAATATAATTCATCATTTTTATTCATGGCTTCGGTCACACCATCGGTGTAAAGATAGAGCATATCGCCATTGTTAAGAGTAAGTTTGGAGGTTTGGAACTCCATTTCATCCATAATAGCCAAGCCCATACCTCGTGTTTTTTCTACCATTTCTACCGTGCCGTTTTTACGAATAATGTATGGTAAATTATGTCCTCCATTACTGAAAAATACTTCTCCGGTTTCCTCATCGAGAATACAATAAAACACAGTGACAAAAAGCGTGGAAACATTTTCGCGGCATAGTAAATCATTGACTATTGCCATAGCATCACCGGGTTTGCCGCCTAATGATGCCTGACTTTTAAGCATAGTGCGACTTACTGCCATAAATAAAGCGGCGGGCATACCTTTGCCGGAAACATCCGCAATAACAAATCCGACTCTGCGATGATCAATACGGAAAAAGTCATAGAAATCACCGCCCACATCTTTAGCGGCAACCATTTCGGCGGCTAATGTAAATTGTACGGGCTGATTATGGAAGGTCTCTTTCCAATCAGGTAAAATAGCATGTTGAATTTTTGCGGCGATTTCCAAATCTCTTTGAATAGACGATAATTGCTTGCGCGTTAAATCGGCGTATTCTTCGATAATAACGTTCTTCTCTTGTAAATCGGAAAGAATTTTCGATTTAATAAAAGCCGCAATAATATGTTCTTTCAAATTATGCAATAAACCGAGCAAGCGTGACTCAAAGCCGCGAGTTTTGCTGTTACCTTCAAAAATAACAATACCTTCCACCACTCTGTTGACGGGCACTGTCATCACCGCTATTGCAGACGTAGCATTGCCTATGCGAGGTGCGGTTTCTTGCTCATCTTGTGTGCCGGAATAAAACACATCTTCATATAATTCCTCGCATAATTCAATGTAACGCTCATTGATTACAGCAAAGGGTAAAACGGTTATTTCTTGTAATTCATCAGTATTCCAGCCAATAGATGCACGCACGGCAAATTCTTCGGTTTCACCGATTCGTACATACGCTATGCCGCGGTGAACACCTTTGAAAATTAAAATTCTCTCCAAAATTGATGTTAATAATCTATCAAGATCTATCTCGGTATTAATAGATTTCACAATACCATTAATTTTGGCAAGTTCTTCGTTTTTGCCTTCTAATTCTCCCGATTTTTTTTCTATTTCTTCTTTTTGTACCTGTATTTCTTGTGTACGTTCATTGATAATGCGTTCCAACCGCTCTTTTTCTTTATGACTTTTACGCAAACGCCAACGGAACACAATAACAACAACACTTCCCGAGCTTACAACATAAAGGATATATGCCCACCATTGTCTGAACCATGGCTTTTGTATGGTAAAAGGAAATTCCGCAGTTTTACCGATTGTACCATAGACATTTTTTGCTTCTACTTTAAATGTAAATGACCCATCTGGCAAATTGGTATATTCTTTTTTTGTGGTTGTGCTCCATGATGACCACACATTGTCGAATCCCTCAAGTTTGTAGCGGTACAAGGTGCGATCTTCAAAATTAAAAGCCGGAGCG
>JAYRWZ010000106.1:0-2630 GCA_041917875.1 Chloroflexota bacterium
CATTGGCTTGCTGTGGTGAGTGTATTCTTTGTAAATACCGTAACTCCTGTTCATCGAATGATTGCACACCAAAGCTCAGACGATTAACTCCCAAAGCACGGTATGCCGATAAGCTGTCGCGAGTGACAGTGCCGGGATTACATTCCATTGTTATTTCCGCTGTGTTGGCAATCGAAAAGTGTTGGCGCAATGTGGAAAGTATTTTTTCCATCTGTGACGGCGATAATAATGAAGGCGTGCCACCACCAAAAAACACCGTCTCGGCCAGCGGCAATGATTGTTGTTGTGATCTCAGTATAATTTCTCGACACAAATTATCAGTAAATGTCTCTATTTCTTCTGTTCTTTCAATGCTGTAAAAGTCACAATAGATACATTTTTTTTCACAAAACGGTATATGGAGATAAAGTCCGAACATAATAAATAAAAATAATTGAAAAAAATCAACTGCTCGCGCCGGAATAAGAAATTAATGAACGACGAAAGAACAGAATTGATACTGTGGAAAAAAGTACGGCGACGACAATGGATGAAACAATACTAAAGACGGATAATTTTCCCATCAATGCAAAAGCCGGTACCGAAGCAAGTAAAGCCATCGGAAACCATGTAAGCAAAATATTGCGCAAAAATTGCGGATAAATTGTATCGGGTTTGGCAGCCAATATATCCAGAGAGTAATATAATTGTTGGATTCCATCGGCATTGACAAGATAGACCGCTATGGCACATAAACATAATTGAAATGAAATCATCAATAGTTCCGAGCACAATATCAAGAGAATAAATGCCATAATATTGTAGCCGGAAATCATACCCGTATAATGCGAAATTCCCCATAACAGAACGGACAATGATGTGATAAAATTAAGAATAGAGCCAACATTAAAATAACGGAAAAGCGAAAAAAAGACGGTAGAAACGGGTTTTAATAAAATAAAATCCAGATCGCCGGTAGTAATCAGTGAAGGGAAACGCCAAAAATTTGATGAGACAAACATCATATTGATAGAATCAGTCAAAAACAAAACACCAAGAAAAATCATGATCTCTTCATGGCGCAAGCCACCCAAAGTCGGCGTATAGAGATAGACAATCTCAAAGACGCTCATTTGCACGGCATACCACATGATGTCAATGAAAAAGACAAGCAAAAAATGCCCTCTGAATTCCAATTCACGTGTAAGGCAGTTTGCTATGAAGGTACGTAACAATCGCAGATAACGTATCATTATTGATGCTGAGAGTAAAGAAGTTTGTAATTTTCTTGCGAATTTAGCATAATTATCGTGCATGGAGAACACTATGAACCTACGGGCACTTCTTGCGGTCTTCCGCACGGGCATTGCCAAAACAGCCGAATACCGTACAGTATTATTGCTTACCTCATTTGCCGCACCCGCATTGAATGCCGGCATTCAGGGATTTTTATGGAGTACGGTATATCATTCATCGGGGCGATCACATTTAGGTAATTTGTCCGAATCCATGATGGTGACCTATTGTATCATTGCCGCCTTATGTTATGCGTTTACAGGCATTTCTCGTAATGTACGCGAATCTTCGGAGGATATACGTAGCGGGGGCTTAAATAAGTTTTTATTGCGTCCGATAGCGCATGACCTTTATACCTTAGCCGTTGGGTTGGCAGAAAAAGTTCCTATTGTGATCATGATGATAGTGCTGTGGACCGGCTTAACGCTTATACTTCCCGATATCATGCACTATGGCAATGCAGCATCCGTGACGGTAATGTGTTTTTTTCTGCTCTGCGGTTTTCTCATCCGTTTTTTTATTGGGCTGGCAATATCGTATTGTGCTTTTTGGTTGGAAGAGGTGTGGACATTCCATGTGCTCACTGACATCAGTTTATGGTTTTTGTCGGGAATGTTAGTGCCATTGTCCATGTTGCCTGCCGGCTTGCAAGAAATGGCACAGTATGCGCCATTTCAATATATGTCCTATATTCCCGCAAGTGTTTTTATGGGCAATATAGAAACAGAAACCATGGTTTTTTATGCTTTTCTTGCAGTAAGTTGGGTGATTATTTTATGGGGTCTGTGCCGATTGTTGTGGTGGCGAGGCATTGTTCGCTTTGGTGCGTATGGCGGATAAAAAATTCGGCGGATCTTTCTTCAATGCATTATTGTTATACTATGGTGATTTTATAGTATGCTTGTAGGTTCTGATCCTACTTTGGCATACCTCAATCTTGCTATCTTTTGTGTGGTATGATAGCTGTCCAAGCCGCTGCATGTAATGGTTCCGGCTTGTTCCAAATCAATAAAACCATCATCATGAATATATTCCTGCGGTACAATAATTTTTATTATTTTTCCTATAATCATGATGGTATTATTTATGTCAATATTTATTCTTTGTACTAATTCACAGGCAAATTTGATTGTACTTTCGCGCACAAAAGGAGCATGACAGTCATCAATATACTCCGGGGTTACACCAACTTCCTTAAATTCGCTTATGCCATCATCATATTTTGCGCTGCTCTGATGAGCTTGTTTATACAATGACGGTACTATATGATTAACGGTATAGTGTTGAGTATGAAGTATATTACCCAAAGTATTTTCTTTTTCTTCATTTGGTCTTATGATGATCCCGCATAAAGC
>JAYRWZ010000107.1:0-3696 GCA_041917875.1 Chloroflexota bacterium
TGCTGACCTCCAGTAATACATTTGCCGAAGCAAGTAGAACATTTGCTGACCCACAGTAACACTTTTGCAGAGCAGAGAACTATGTTTGCAGAGTAAAGTAGAACATTTGCTGACCTCCAGTAATACATTTGCCGAAGCAAGTAGAACATTTGCTGACTTCCAGTAACACATTTGCCGAAGCAAGTAGTACATTTGCTGACCTCCAGTAACACATTTGCCGAAGGATTCTTTTCATCCGAAGCTCTGATGTTTATTATCCACAGCTCTCAGTAACTCATCATCAGCGTAGATATATACACCCGCCACTATAGCATAAGCATCAATCACATGACAATCGAAACAATCATATCAATGCTCATATTACGGTATAACATTTTGTTCGTTCAATACAATCTTCTGTCTGTGTCATAGCTGTTTTTATAGAAATGTCACCAAAGGGCGATGATACGTGTTTTAGCAATATACAGTCGCTGGTAAGAATAGTTGAAATGTCATACGATAGTGAAAATCCATCTTGTTTACAGAAAAAAAAGGAAACTCATTCTGAAGACAGCTCGTTCAAAGTAAAGTGCTGAAAGCGGAGTGCAAAGCAAAAGAAACAGCTACAAAACGAAAAAATTGTTCTATTTTCGCTGCCAAGTTGTGATAAAAACAGAGTAAACATGAAACTAAAACAATCAGAGCAATCCGGATTATTGCCTTCTTTAGGACTTTTTACAACCATCAGCATAGTTGTCGGTGCGGTGATTGGATCCGGCATATTCGCCAAACCCGCAGTAATGGCAGACAAATTAGGTTCGCCGGAATTGATTATCCTGATATGGGTAGTTGCCGGTCTTATCACATTGTTCGGTGCATTAACGAATGCGGAAGTAGCGGGCATGATGCCTGCAACCGGTGGTCAATATATTTTTTTTCGAGAAATGTATGGCGATTTTTACGCTTACTTATATGGCTGGTCAATGTTCATTGTCGTTCAATCGGCTTCGATAGCGGCTATTACCTATATATTTTCGATGTCTGCTGATACTTTTTTACATTTGCCGCATTTTTCGGCATCGGCTGAACAATGGGCCTTGCATATACCTTTGATTGGGGATATATTTCCATTAAAAGATATAGGGGTCAAGGTCTTGACAATTGCAACCATTTTATTTTTGAGCGGAGTTAATTATGTTGGTGTAAGAATCGGTGGTATAGTACAAGCAATTTTCACTACATTAAAAGTAGTTGCATTGATGGTGATTGTGCTATTGGCATTTACGATAGGTGACGGAAACTTAGCCAATTTCAGCCAGGACACCCTCAAGCCGATGGATGTAGGGTTGTTTGCCGGTATTATAGGGGCATTGACGGCGGCGTTTTGGGCTTATGACGGTTGGAACAATATCACATATATAGCGGGCGAGGTAAAAAATCCGCAGCGCACAATCCCTATAAGTTTAATGGTTGGCACATTGATAATCATGGCGGTGTATATCATATTCAATTTGGGCGTGATGTATGTGATGCCAATAGATGAAATGCGCGGAAAGTCATTGATAGCGGTGGATGCCACGTCCCTCATATTCAGCCGAATAGATCCGACATGGGCTGCTTTGGGTTTTGGATTTGTGACGATGTCAATAATGATCAGTACATTCGGCACATCGAACGGTACTATAATGGTGACAGCTCGTTTGTATTTTGCGATGGCTCGTAACAATTTATTTTTTAAGCCATTGGGCGATTTACATACGGAATATTTAACGCCGCACAAGTCATTGTTAGTGCAAGCGGTTTGGGCAAGTGTGTTAGTGATGACGGGCACTTTTGATATGTTGACGGATATGCTGGTGTTTGTGCAATGGATAGCGTATGCGATGGGAGCGTATGGTGTATTTATACTAAGGAAACGATTGCCGGATATTGCTCGACCATATAAAGTATGGGGTTATCCTTATATCCCTGCAATATTTGTTATTTTTGCTTCCGCATTTGTGGCACTAATCTTGTATAATGATATAAGTGGTTATATCAATGGTACAAACCCGTTTATCAATTCGGTGTTTGGGCTATTGTTAGTGAGTACGGGAATACCATTGTATTATAGGTTTAAGAATCGTCCACATACACAACAATAATGTCTCATAAAGATTTTCAAAGAAAGAGCAAGTAATGACCGACATATCAGCAAACGGACATCGCCCCACATTGTTATTTGTAGATGATGAGATAGACTTTTTGAGTTCTTTAGAGGATTATTTTAGTACATTCGCCGAAGTATTTACAGCAGCCGACACCACCACAGCATTAACAATCGTAATGACTCATAAACCTGATGTTATCATTTGTGACTTGCGCTTAAAAGAAACAATGAACGGCATAGAATTTTTGGAGAGAACAATAAGCATTTCGCCGGATTCTGAACGTATTCTCATTACTGCATTCGGCGATATCCACAGTATGATAAATGCGATAAACAGGGCGCGTTTGTCGTATTATCTGAACAAACCGGTGGACTTTCATCAATTGAAAATGGCGGTATTGCAGCTATCGGAAATAACGCATTTACGTCACCAGAATAATAATTTACTGGATTCATTGCGATCAACGAACACAGAGCTTGCCGAAACAGTTGAGATACGTAATGAGGAGTTGCGCCAAGCGTATTCACATTTGCAAGAATTGCAGAAAACTCGAGAACAAATGGTGCGCACAGCGGTGCATGATTTAAAAACACCGATAGGAAATTTAGAATTGGTGCTAAATGAATTGGAGCGAGGCACATATAATGATGAGGACTTTAAGGAATTGGTTTCCATAGCAAGAATGAGTTCGGCTATTATGCGCACTTTAGTAGAGGATATGCTCACTGTAGCCGTGATGAGCCAACCTCAGTATTCATTAAATGAGGATGTGTTTAATTTATCCGAATTTTTCGAGATTGCTATAGAACCATTTTACAAGACTGCACAAAATAAAAACATACAATTAATAATGAATTGGGGAGACAATTTGCCGGATGTCTATGCTGACCCGAATCAGTTACGACAATTAACATTAAATCTTGTCTCGAATGCTATAAAATATACAGTTCAAGGCGGTACTGTAACAGTTCATGCACAATATAATGACGGAGTATTATTATTCTCGGTCACAGACACGGGATTGGGCATGACAGGTGAAGATATAGCCAATGCCTTTCAGGAGTTCCGACGTTTATCTGCAAGACCCACTGGCAATGAATCAAGCACAGGGCTTGGACTTTTTATTGTGAAAAAAGTGGTTGATATGTACAATGGTACGGTAAATATACAAAGCGAGGGTCAGGGCAAAGGGACTACATTTACTGTTACACTCAAGTTAAAACAAGCGATTGAAGAAGATTAACCCCAAGCATCATTGCGAGGTTTTATAAAGGATAGAGGAATAATCTTCTATCCTTTTTAATTATGAGCGATTGTTGTAAGTTTTTTAATAGCAGTGAATAAACTTAAAGTGATTGCAGTGTGCTAAGGTTTTGTAAAGGTAGTGTTGTAGCTAAATAATACGTATCTTTGCTATGTTGAATTGGTAAAGTGCTTTATCTCATACTAATAGATGAAAGACTAATGATGAGAACTTCCTTTCTGCTATCGTTGATGTGTTTGATAATTGTGGGTGTATCGCATTCTCAAACGATGAAGGTTGTTTGGGAGAAGCAGTTGGCTGCAA
>JAYRWZ010000108.1:0-5282 GCA_041917875.1 Chloroflexota bacterium
CCGCAGCTAAGGCAATACCACCGCCCCGCGAATGCCCGAGAATATAGACAGGATTATGCGCATAGCCGTGCAAACAAGGATGAAGCTTACGTGCTTGCAGAGCTTCGATAAGCGCAAGTACCTCGCTTATCTCACGTGAAATAGTATTACGATGGAAATCCTCGGGTGCTTCGATACGGTCGCTATGGAGACGATAACCATTCAAAGAAAAATTAACCGTAATAGTAATAAAGTTGTGGCAGGTAAAATGCTCTGCAATATAGGGGAAAAAGCCCCAATCCTTAAATCCCTTAAATCCATGGAGAATAAGAAGAATGGGGCTGTGAACAGTTGCTGATGTTGTTAGACGAATATCGCCTGTCATCGTATCATGATGATGTGCAAGAGGCTTGAAAACAAATGGAATACAATCAGACATCGTGTTGCTTAATCGAAAAGGGAATCGGGCACTTCCACATTCATCATCAGCATAGCCGAGGCAATAGTTTTGCCCTGCGCATCAAGTTTAAGCGATACAGTGCCGCCGCCGCCGAGAGTATTGTGTAATACAAAGTTTACAGCCCATAAATTAGGCAATTCATATCGCTCAACATTACCCAAGGTAATGCCCTCGAAATGACTCTTAACCCTTTCTACAGTAAGAATATCACGAATTATCGGATACCATTCGGGTTTATAGGCAATCACACCACAATTGGCTGCATCGCCTTTGTCGCCGCTACGGGCATGTGCAAGTTTTGATAAAGGTACTATCATAATTTGTATATGAGTAAAGTAAAGATGAATACAAAAATACTGATTTATACTAGGATTACAGCGATCTTGAAGATGGGCATGTTTGATTTGCCTTTTGTATCAGGATTTGAATCGCAAAATTCGCTCAACATCCACTTTTGTTTGAGAATGATCAATCAATAGTTCGACCGGTTTATATGGTTGATGTTTGCCAACAAACTCAATCAGCGCTATGCAGCCATGGGAAAATTAAGTGCTGTGTATCGAAAAAAATGATGATTTGGTTCGGATGCTGTTGTTATTTGTCAATATGAGGTCTGATATAGAGTCTTGTATTGGCTCCTGAAACAATGAAAATACATACTCTTTATTGTTAATCACATGTTTTTTTCTGAAGATTGGCGCTGTTGCGGAATTTTCTATTTCAATGTATTGTCAAAAAATGTTCTTTCCTGCCAATAGCTGTAAATCCTCGGTTTACCGTAAGATTTTTCACAGACAAAAACTGTATAATTTTAATTGACATGTATTGAAAATGTTGTGGACTGAAAAAATATTGAATAGTAAAATATTTATCACATTTATACTCAAACAAAAGTAGTTTTAACTGCCGGAATATGTTTACATCATTGAAAATTACTGTAATTCTAATATGCTATGACAATTTACGCACACGAATTATCCAATAAGCGGCGGTTTTTTGCGCTAATGTCAAAGCTCGATGTTCGATGCGCCCTCGTTTTTCAATATTTTTTTTATACGGTGCAGGGTCGCGCACCACAATACTTTTAATGGTGGGCACTCCGTGGTCCACAGTAATTTTTGCCGCCGTGCACACTACAGCATGATTCATCCGCGGGCGACTTTGATAGGAAATAAGTATTGGTCTTTGCGCTTTGAGTTCTCGCAAAAGCAAAGAAGGTGCCGGCGCTCCCGGATAGAGTGCAGCCCGCACTTCATAATGTTCGCCCTTCACATCAATTCCCCATGTATTAAGATGGCGTGTCATCACATCAAAACCTGCGGGTTTATTGGCAATATTGCCCCAAGGATCTTTGCCGAAAGATTGTATGACGATTGCTTCTTGGGAAATCGCCACTCCATAGTATCGCAATACCATCTGAATAGATGCCGCCCAGCACCACATCGAGTTCCTTTGCATAGCGAAATTATTATCCAAAATGTCCGATTGTATGCCAATATACTGCGTCATGTCAATCCTTTCAGCGAAGTTTGTATCATTATTTTACGAAATTACTGTTTTTGAGGAGAATTTCATAGATGACATTGCTGACAAAAGCACTTGTTCTGCGTGAAAAAAACGGCATACCAACCGTAGAAGACTTCCCATTACCCGCAATGCGGAACAATCAAGTTACGGTAAAGATTCATGCAGCCGCACTCAATCATCGCGATGTGTGGATACAGCAAGGTTCGTATGCTAAGATACAATATCCCGCTATTGTGGGTTCTGATGGCTGTGGTTATGTAAGTGATGTTTATGAAGGAGTTAGTGAATCACTCATGGGGCAAAGAGTGATTATCCATCCTTCATTGTCGTGGGGTGAGGACATAAAAGCGCAAAGCACTGATTTTCAAGTTTTGGGCATGCCGACCTATGGTACATTTGCCCATCATTGCATTGTGGACGCTCATCGAGTGTATGGTGCACCGTCATTTTTGTCCGATGCCGAGTGTGCAGCTTTACCTCTTGCGGGACTTACCGCTTGGCGTGCTTTGATGAATCAGGGAAAAGCCCAAAGCCATCACAAAATCCTTATCACAGGCATCGGCGGCGGCGTCGCGCTTTTTGCAGCACAATGTGCTCTTGCTTTGGGTGCTGAAGTATGGGTCACTTCAGGTTCAAACGATAAAATTGCCATGGCACAAAGTATCGGTGCACAAGGCGGCATACTCTATACAGAGCCGGATTTTGGCAAATATCTCATGAAATCAATGGGTGGTTTTGATATAATTGTGGACGGCACGGGCGGCGAGACACTCAATCATGCACTTGAAGCAATCAAACCCGGTGGCACTATCGTGATCTATGGCGCAACAGCCGGCACGCCGAACAATGTCAATATTCATCGTATATTTTGGAAGCAGGTGCGTATTATCGGATCTACAATGGGCAATGACAATGATTTTACGGAAATGCTTGCATTTGTAACGCAACATCACATAAAACCGATAATTGCAAAAACATTTTATTTAGAACAAGGTGCCGAAGCTTTTCGCTATTTACACAGCGGGGCACAAACAGGAAAAGTAGTTTTACTCATGGAGAATATGTGAAAACAATAACATCAGAAAAAAAAGACATACTCAGCGCGATTGCAGATATATTACATGATATTTTCGATCGTGATTATTATGCCGATAAAGCCATCGAATATTTTTTTAGAAATCATCGTTTGACCGATGACACCGTTCGTCAAATTATTGCCGAAGGGGTGTATCATATCTTACGCGAAGGGGGGTATTTTCAAGCAATCGCAGCAAGCGATTCTGTCTATGACACCGGCTGCGCATGGTATGAAAGTACTATTGAAAAAAAAGATTTTTCAGATACAATACAAACTCTCTCAAGACAGCAGCGATTATCCGTAACAGAGTGGATGGATAGTTTTGCTTTTGCACAACTTGGCGATCAGTATGAACAAATTTTTTCCGGCTTACAACGACCACCTCGGATATATATACGTACCAATACATTAGTAACCACACCGGATGAATTAGCGGCGCAATTGCAGCGTGAAGGACTTGAGCCGACAATTATGGATAATGAATGTGTGGAAATCAGCAATATTCGCGGATTATTCCGCACAGAAGCATTCAAAAAAGGGCTATGCGAAGTGCAAGACGCTGCCTCGCAATTTGTGTCACATTTTTGTGATGTTACACCCGGAATGCGAATTATTGACGGTTGTGCAGGTGCGGGCGGTAAGTCATTGCACCTTGCTGCTTTGATGAAAAATAAGGGGCGTGTGCTTGCTTTAGATATTTATGAAGAAAAATTAGATCAATTGCTTTCCAGAGCAAGACGCGCTTCTGTTTCTATTATCGAAACACGACTTATCACATCATCAAAAACAATTAAACGATTAGACGCTTCCGCCGATCGCGTTTTATTGGATGCACCATGTTCCGGCAGCGGCGTTTTTCGGCGCAATCCCGATGCTAAATGGCGCTTAGATCAGGATGATATGGATAATTTATTGTCAACGCAAAAAGATATATTGCGCCGTTATGCCCGTATGACAAAACCCGGCGGATTATTGATCTATGTTGTGTGCAGTATATTTCCTTGCGAGGGCGAAGAACAAGTGAAAAGTTTTGTATCGGAATCGGCAGAACAATGGGAATGTATCGAAGAAAAACGTTTGTCTCCCCTTGATGATTATGACGGATTTTATATGGCTAAATTACGGAGAAAACAAAACATAATCCCTTCGACGGCATAATGTTTACAACTCTTTTTTCCCCGACAGTGATCTTAATATTGTTGGGGAAGATTTGTATGCCGCTCACTTTTTGGGCAAAAAGAAAATCAGCTCTCAATTTTATTACTGCGAATTACTTCTGTATGGCGTATGTATCCATAATATTAGTTTTTGTTTTTTGCTGCATTGAGCCATTCATCTCTTGTTATTTCCATCCACAGGCATGGAATGGTATTATCCCACAGATAGCTGTTGCTATAGCGCAGTCCGCATTTTTCCAAAACACGTTTGGAAGCGGTGTTTTCCGCATGACATGAACCGGCAATACTTTCTGCGTCCAGTACAGTAAAGCCATACTGTAAAGCTGCTTGCGCAGATTCCGTTGCATACCCTTTACCCCAAAAATCAGGATGGAGACGATAACCGACATCATAATAATCCGTACGATTATTTTCTGTTTCGGTGACAAACTTGAGTCCTGACCATCCTACATATTTCCCCGATGATTTTTCAATGACAGTCCAACGTCCTATGCCGTAATCTTCATATTGTTTGCGCACTTTTTTTATAATTATTGCCGCTTGCTCAAGAGATTGTAAGGGATTATCGCCCAGATAACGATGGACAATCGGTAATGAATCCATAGCAAAATAATCATGAACATCATCATCAAGAAAATCCCGCAATAGTAAATTTGTGGTTTCAATAATATATTTCATTACTTTTCCCGGTAAAAATCAACAATTATTTTAGTAATTTTTGCAATGATATTCTCACTTGCGGAATATGTTTCTTTCGCATTCATGGTAAATACCGAAATTGCCAGTTTTTTACCGTGCGGAAATGAAACAATGCCCACATCATTACAAGCATAAACCAAAGAATCGGAAACATTTGTTCCTGTTTTATGAGCAATGGTATATTCAGATGACAATAATCCTTTTAAACGCGCGGATGATGTAAAATTAGTAGTCATACATTCCAATAGAAACGCTGTTGAAGAATCGCTTAACAGCTCTTTTTCATATAATTTCTTCAATAAACGACATATCTCGAAAGGGGTCGAAGAATTTTCATACATCAAACTAATATATTTCCACA
>JAYRWZ010000109.1:0-3831 GCA_041917875.1 Chloroflexota bacterium
CAAGGAAAGAGAGGGAGGTATTGTTGAGAATAATATCGGCAGCCGAATCGGTGCTGCGGGGCAGCGTGTTGCAAAACCGATTCACTTAAAGGAAAGAACTTCTATTGTTCTCATGGGAAAATCCTTTTATCGGTTAATGATACAAGATGTAGAAAATTGGGAATTACCTATGCTTACACTACATGTATATGAGCCATTCGGAATATGTTCAATAGAAAAAGAGTAATGTCCTTCTTGTAAAGCATGAGACGGGATCATAGCATGGAGAATAATATTACCTTGTATATCGTACATTGTACATTCTCCGTGAGATTCTGATCGAGGAAATTGAATTTTTACTGATGATTGTGTTGGGTTGGGGAAAAGAGATATAGTAGAATGAGAGTCCTCTAATAGACCATTAATAATTGGATTTCTGAAATTCCACATTTTTACCTCTGCTCCACCGTTCATTGCACAATACAATGAATTATCTGGTGAAAGTGAAAAGAAGTCAGCCCCTGTAAAATAAGGAGCTTCATAAAGTAGTTTTCTTTGCTGAATATCCCAAATTGTATAGCCACCTTTATCCGAGTTTGGAGTTGTACTGATACCGGCAGCAATAAAGTACTTACTATCTTTAGTAAAGGATACGTCTTGAATAATTGAATTATGTCCACTCATTTTATATATCATTTGTGCTTGAATATCAAATACTACAGCATAATTTTTAGAATTTGCATTTGTATATCCGCCTATATAATCTCCATCCTTACTAAAATGTGGTCTGAAGATCGGTGTTGATAAAGAATATTGAGGTAGAAGTGTCGAACTATTGATTATAAAACTCTTACTTTCATTTGTACCCTCATAATTCTTGACAGTACCGATGATAGTTTTACCATTTGGCGACAATGCCATATCATTGCCTATGGTTTCATTACTGTCTTCGACGGTCATACTTGATATATCAATGCGACATATCATAGAAGCAGGAGCAAAAGAAGCATAAAGTTTACTATTATCAGGAGAAAGTATCATACGAGTAATACCATAATAAAGACGACCAAAGCTGAGACTTCTCACAAATCCTGTATCGGCATCCCATAATTCTATAGATGCCACATCGGTTTCTTCATCTTGCGATGTACCGACAAGAATATATTTACCATTATCGGTAATGACATAATCATTGATAGATACCCCTGATTTTGTTGATCGTGTTTTGAGGAGTGTACCTGTCAAAATATCATATTCAAAAAGATACTGTGCGAATGCAGCATATACTGTTTTTCCGTTTGGATGAAACATTGTTTTAGCAAAATGTCCACCATCAGAATAGTGATGTATCCACAGGGTGTCACGCCAATAATCTTCTGTAGCGTGAGCGTTACTAAGTGTTACTAACAGGGCGAACCATACGCCCAACAACGAGATTTTCATGGATTCCTCCATTATATAATATATGAGACCCAATAGGTACAATTTTTTCCTATTGAGCTAATGTGTTCTTAGACATTTATTATGTTTTCAAAAATAAAAAAGGGCGACATTTCAAGTGCCCTACAGCAAGGTACTGGTATACCCTAAACGGAACGACAAGAAACGCGCCCCGCGCATACGCAGGGCGTGTCCTTACATTTAGTTCCGTTCTATTGAAATTACCAGTTTCTGCTGTAGAACAATGTAAAGAAAAACGCATAAGTTTTTTATTTTCATCTGCAACATACAAAAAGTTTTTGATTTGTACTCTCTTTTCTTCAATTCTATCCAAAGAACTCAGGGAAAGAGAGGGAGGTATTGTTGAGAATAATATCCGCTGCTGAATCGGTGCTGCGGGGCAGCGTGTTGTAAAACCGATTCACTTAAAGGAAAGAATTTCTATTGTTTTCATGTGGAAATCCTTTTATCGGTTAATAAGAAAATGCGAAGAATATTCAGATGTACCAATACTTATGCGACATTGATATTGTCCATTGGGAAGATGAGCAATATCCAGAACATAGTTTCCTTGAGCTATATCATCATTTGTTAAAATTTTATGAATAACTTTTTTACCCTGTATATCGGAAATACTACAATACCCATTAGTATATTTCTGCATTGAAGGTAATTGTATGGTCAATACCGATTGTGTTGGATTAGGATAGAGGGACAAAGAATATATGGAAGTTTCATCAATACTATTTAATGATGGGTCTTTGAACTTCCAAATCACAATGTGGGTTGGACTTATGCTACAATAATATTTATTATCATCTGATATGGAAAAATTATCTCCTCCTGTTTCATAGGGTGCTTCATATAATGGTTTTTTCGTTGCTATATCCCAAACGCTATATCCACCAAGATTGCGTGTACCAACGATGTATTTATTATCCTTGGTGAACGCTATATTAGAACCTGCATATTGTATTCCTCTGTTTTCGCCTAATTTATGAAAACTCTTATCACGCATATCATATACACCGATATAATATGTATAAGGGACATCTCCACGAGAGGTATAACCACCGATAAGTTCTCCTGTTGTCTTAAATGTAGGGGCATAAAGATAGTCAGGTACACTACCAATAATCTTAAAATTTTCACTATCAAGAAGAAAACTGACTGTTTCGTCTCCTCCCTGAAAATACTCTACAGTACTAATGAGCGTCTTTCCATCAGGAGATAAAGCAATTTGATCACCGAAATTTGGATTTTCTTTTTCTACCTGCATTGATTCCAAGTTTATACGATATAATCCATAAGGAGCACTTCCAACAAACAATGTTTTATTATCAGAGGTTACAGCTAATTTTTCAACATATTGATACTTTTGTAATGTGAAACTTTTGACAAATCCTGTATCAATATGCCATACTTCTACCATACCTTGTTTTGCAGCATTTTCTTTTAATGTTCCTACTATGATATACTGCACGTCAGATGTCAACACATAATCATTGATATGAAGTTGCGATTTAGTTTCTCTTGTTTTGAGTAAATTACCTGTTGCCACATCATACTCAAACATATATTGGTCGGAAGTGGTAAAGACAGTTTTACCATTCGGATGAAATAAGGGCTTAGAAAAATTTTGCCCACCTAAAGGCATTTGCCTAATCCATAGCGTATCACGCAAAGGATCTTCAGTAGCGTGAGCACTACTAAGTGTTACTAACAAGGCGAACCATACGCCCAACAACGAGATTTTCATGGATTCCTCCATTAGATAATGTATGAGACCCAATAGGTACAACTTTTTCCTATTGAGCTAATGTGTTCTTTTTGTAATATCTTTCTTTTCAACATACCAATACCCGCTTTACCATAAAACAGAGTACTTTGTTCCATTTTTTATGAAAAAGAAAGAGGCGCGACTTCAAAACGCCTCTAAACTGAGGTACTGGTATACCCACTAAGGAAAGCGTAAAGAAACGCGCCCCGCGCATACGCAGGGCGTGTTCTTGCAATATTCCGCTTTGAAAGTACCAGTTTCGACGTAAGAATAATGCAAAGAAAACGCTATGTTTTATCTTTGAATGCAACATACAAATTTTTTTTTGATATACGCTCTCTTTTCTTCAATTTTTTTACAAAAAACTCAAGGAAAGAGAGAATTTATGTTCTGTGATTAAGGTAATTTTGAGGACGTCCACGATTAACTAACCTGTTATGTTGTGATATTACTTTTTTCAGAACATTAGAACTGCTTTTGTTTGAATTTGGTATAGAACTTGTTTAAAGATTCTTTAAGAGAATAATAGCACAGGCTAAATGCCAAAAAGCAAGATGGTTTACTGATTTTTTTTCATATCTGATGACAAGTGTTCTAAAACTATCAATCCAAGCAAATAATCGTTCATTGAC
>JAYRWZ010000110.1:0-5133 GCA_041917875.1 Chloroflexota bacterium
AGCGAATATTGCAATAACAGGAACAATTATGATGATATTTAACTAATCATATTTCACAAATTCAAAGAATGCATACAAAGGGTTAAACATGAATATCGAAAAAAATACCGAAAAACAACGACTGAATTTCTGGGAAAAAATATATTTACCGGAGATTGCGCGCGGATTAGGAATGACATTTGTCGAAATGTTCAAACCTAAAGTGACACGACAATATCCCGAAGAAGTGTGGAATCCGACCGGATCGTATCGGGGGCGACCGGTGCTTGTTCTCGAAGAAGACGGAGAACGCTGTGTTGCCTGCGGATTATGCTCGCGAGTATGTCCGGCATTAGCAATAGAAGTAGCTGCCGGCGAAACGGAAAAAACGAAAGAACGCTATCCAGTTAAGTTCGAAATAAATATGTTGCGCTGTATTTATTGTGGTTTCTGCGAAGAAGTATGTCCGGAAGAAGCAATCGTTATGAGTAAGGATTATGACTTAGTATTTGAAAAACAAGAAGATGCAATTCTTGATAAAGATCAACTGCTCATTCCAATGGCGCAATTACAAGACCGTTTAGAATTCCTGAGACAATATAGAAGATAAAAATTTTACGTAAAATTATCGGCGTGTCATTATTGTGACACGCTTTTTTTTTGCCATACCGTTACTGCTTCTCTTCTTCAAATTTTGAGATTGTTGTGTATGAAAAACTCAAAATATGTACGTTCACTCATATATAAACTCCGAAAGTCACACAATAAGACAGAACAACTATTTCTTCTCTATGATATCGTTGATTATTATGCGAACCATGATAATCAAGCTGCTTGGAAATATTGTGAAAATGCATTAGAATTAAGTAAAGGACTTGATGATTCCTTAAAAGTACGTACAATGCTTATGGCATCGTCTATCGCGCAATATTTAGGTCTCACTCAGCAATCAGATATATTTATTGAAAAATGTACATCAATCGCTGAACAATCGCAAGAAAAAAGTACTTTGTATTCCTTGATTGGACTCCATAAAGCGGTGATGCAGGGACGCAATGCTAATGTGGAAAATACCATAGTATTATGCCAGAAGATTTTAGCAACACTTGAAGAAAAGGGTTCATTTCGTGAATTAACTGTTTTGTATCATACATTGGGTTTGGCATATTCTTTTTTAGGTGAACATACGGAATCTTTGACTTTTCTTCAAAAAGCATATACCGTTGCTGATGATTTATCTCTGATAACACAAAAAATTCGTATTCAATTCACTATTGTAGAAATCAATTTCAGACTCGGCAATAATCAATTTGTCATTGAAAAGACTGCTCAATTGATAAATGACATTAAAGAGAATGAGCTGATAACGTTTGAGGGACGTTGCCGTTTACTTAGTGGAAGAACATATTTCCATATTGGGCAATTTGAAAAATCTATCGAAGAGTTAAGTCTGGCACACGATGCTTTTCAGAAGTCAAATGATGTACAAGGTCTCAGTTATGCAGCAATAAATCTATCGTCTTCATATCGGGAAATTGGTTTGTTACGGGAATCAGTCGCACAACTTTTGCCGTTATTACAGTTAGAAGAAAACAAATGGTGGGAAGTGCGATATCATGCTTACCACAGTCTGGGCATGATATTTATTAGCGCAGGTGATGCTGAAAAATCAATAGAATTGTTTCATCTTGCTTTAGCGCAGTTGTCTGAGACTAATGATAATCTTGATTTTTTTACAGCTCCCGCCTATGGTAACCTTGGCTATGCCTATCTACTTGTTAACAAATATGAGGAATCTGAATTATATCTGCAAAAAGTACTTACAATTTTTACTCATTCTGCGTATGGTAAGCATATTGTGAGTGCATTGCAGAACATTGCCGCCCTGAATATTATAAGAAATGAATTGGATATTGCTCATGATAATATTCAAAAATCATTAACAATAAGCCGCAATATTCAGTACAAAACAGGTATTCTCAATGCTATTAATATGTTAGCAGAAGTCTATATTCGCACAAGTCAATATAATAATGTAATCGAAATTTTACAAGAAGTATTTACTGTAACTTCATTATTCCCCTCACTCAGAAATGAAATGTATGCTCATAAATTATTGTCAATGGCATTCGAAGAAACGGGTGATGGCACTAAGGCGTTGTTACATCTAAAACAATACAATTCCATTCACGAAAAATTCTGGAATCATGGCGTTGCCTCAGACGTCTATGATGTTTTTAGGGTGATTGATTCTATAACCCATGAAAAGGCTCATAATTCTGTGGCATTACAAAAAGAACACCTGGAAATTGTTGTCAGACAGAAGCATAAAGAGTTAAAATCTTTAGCCATACAACTCACTCAAAGAAATCAAATTTTACATACCGTAAAAGATGAAGTAGCAAAAAGTAAAAGAAAAAGAAAGAAACAAATTTTACCGAATAAACTCATCAATTCCATAACTGATATCGAAACAGGATGGACCACATTTTATCAGGATTTTGATGCAGTTCATCGCGGTTTCTATGACAAAATTATGACTATGTTCCCAAATTTAACTGAAGCAGAGATTCGTGTGTGCTGCTTGATGAAAGTAGATCTGCTTACAAAACAGATAGCAGAAATTCTCTGTGTATCGCCACGAACGATAGAAACGCATCGTCTTCGAATAAGAAGAAAAATATTTGAAGGTAGGAATGATGATTTACGTAAGTATTTGATTCATCTGAGTTAATCTGATAGAAATATTTCATGTACGTAATTAGTACGTAGTCAAGCAACTGAGATATTTCACCAATTTTGTTCCATCGAATTATGTTTCACAAACACAAAGGAGATGGGACATGCTATCAATACCCATCCTGTTAAGGCGGGCATGCGCAATAGCTATTGCTTCTATTGCACCAATAACCGCACTAAGTTCCGGTTTGGACGTTAAACAAAACCACCCTCGATTATTTGTAACTAATCAGGTACAAAATGTCATTAGCAGCAAATTTGCTACGACACATGCAGATTGGCTTGCACTCAAAGCCAAAGCTGATGTTTTGATAAGTCAGCCAATAATTCAATACAAAAGTGCAACTGCCGGTACTTGGTATAATAATGCCATTTTCTGGTATAATAATGGGCAAACCTGGGCAGATGCTGCTCATGTTTTGGCTTTAGCATACAGAGCATCCGGTAATTCAGCTTATGCACAAAAAGCATTAGATATTGCCGATGAAATGGTGCGCGCACAAAATGACCCGGATAATAATCCTCCTTTGGGAACATCGCCGATAGCAAGAAGTAATGCACAAACAAGTCGGTGGGTTGGTTCCGCTATAGCCGTCATTTACGATTGGTGTTACGATGCGATTCCTGTTGCTAAACGTAACGCGTATGTAAATCTTATGAATACGTATTTTACCTATATGCGTTCAAATTCCAATAGTGTCGTTCAGGAAAAAAATGGACCTCCCTCCAGTACACCTTTTATTGGTCATGTACTTGCTGCTGCATCAATGGGATATGCAAGTGCATGGGATAACTCAATGGCTCAGACAATGATTGATTGGGCGCGCGCACGTTTTGATTCAACACTTTCGGCAACATTAAATTCATCAGATTACCCATCAAGAACGGTAAAAAATATGATGGAAGGGAATATAAAAACCTCCTTTGGTAATCGTTGGGGAATTAATGAAAAATTACATGGTGCAGCCGGAAAACCATCAGCAGGAGGCAGTTTTGCTAAAGGAATGGGATATGGAATGGAATATTATGCGCGTTTACTTGATTATATGACCATGATTTCCACAGCAACAGAGGAAAATATGTTAAGCGATAAATTATCGTGGCTAGAAGGTATATATAAAACTATGCGTCACAGTACAATGCCTTCTCGTTACTTAGTCGATCCCAACGGTGAATGGTCATCAGGTGGACAATCAGGTGTTATCGAAAGAATATTACCAATACGATTGGCTCATGGTCTGCAAAATTCACAGCAGTTCGCCGATGCTTCGTTCCATTGGGCATGGAAGGAAATACCGCAATATAAAAATCCAATAAGCGGCAGCCCATTGGAAATCAGGTCTTTATCAGAATGGGAAAAATTTCTCTATTATGCTGAAAAAAATACCACTCCCGGAAATTTAGATATATATTACTCGCCGTTCACAAATCCATATCCGCAGGGGAGTGCCGGAAATGCAACTATGCCGTACTTTTTCATGCGTTCATCCTGGGATACAAATGCTGTTTGGGCAGGCATAAATATGAATGCCCATAATTACGATTCCTACCAACATAAACAAGCAGGTCATATCCAAATTAGCAAAGGAAATAAACATTTGTTAATCAGTGCGAACAGTTGGCGTGGTGATGCTAATTCTATGGGATCAAGTGGCACAGGTATTTCCTGGGCTGAATATTCAGGAGCAAAGAATACATTGTTTTTTAATGATTTTGGAGATTATCAAGCTACCGGTTCGTCTAAAGTCGGCGGTCAAAGTTCTTACGGAAAAAATAAAATTATTGCCCAAGAACAAAATAATAACTATACGTATGTATCATCAGATTTAACAACTGCATATAATAATTATGATTATCCCAAAAATATTTCTGACACAAATCAACGTAAGTTAGAAAAATATTCTCGATCTGTTGTATATCTTCGTGAAGCAGGGATATTTGTTGTCAGCGATAAAATTATTGCAAAAAACTCATCACATGCTAATGGACAATACAAAAAACATATCAGGTGGCATTTTCCGGTAGAGCCGATTAAAACAGGTAATACTCTTTCGATATTAAATGGCAATGCTCGTTTGTTTGTGCAAACAGTTTTACCTTCCTCACCAACAATTACGAGCTATCAACTTGTTAATAATCCTGATAATATATGGGGAAGCAGTTCTGACTATATGTTCAAATCAATTGCTTGGCGTGCGGAAGTAACAGACAATACATCACCGTTGACTATGCCTGTTCTTACTGTGATGCAAGTGGGCAATTCTACTCTGACACAACCTGTTTCCACGGTTATTCATAGTAATAATAATTCTATGTCCGGCAGCAAAATTGTTTCACACAATAGCCAAGTAACCAATATAGTCTTGTTTAATAATGGTACTCAATTGGTTCCGACACCTATAATGTCGGTAAGCT
>JAYRWZ010000111.1:0-8555 GCA_041917875.1 Chloroflexota bacterium
CCCGAAATGGCGATCGAGACTCTTGCCCTCCGATAGAGTAATAATCTGACCAATATATCGTGGATTTGCCTTCGGGTATCACAGACAAAGCTCTTTCGATATAGCCGTAATTATAAGGATGCATAATTGTATAATTGGTAAAGGCAAGAGGATTGGAAGACAGAATAAATTCACCTCTGCCCACATCAATACGGACTAAGGTAGGATAATTATTACTGTCCACAGCCACAATCGTTGTATTCGTCGCATCTAAAGAATCAAAATACGTATGATAAAATCCTCGCCTTAACAAAAATGGCTTTTTCACTTTTAAATATGGACTCACAAAGTTTTCAGAATGAAAAGTGTCCAGGTCATTAGAATAAATATAATCACAACTGATTTTCATTATATCTTGAAAATCTCGCGAATATTGATACGCTGCAATAAATACTGTATTTCCCATTTCTGCAAAATCACGTAATGCCTGAGTGTCTAAGCTGTCTGCATTGAATTGCCGACTGACAGATATATATAAAGAAGTAGTCGTATCCGAAAACACATCATAAAATTCATAGGGAGTGTCGATAAAATCTATGAGCGTGTCAGTAGAAATTATAGAAGGTACAATGTCGTGAAAAATTTTTGTTCCAAAAGGAATTTTATCATACCTTGAATAACTTTCTACCCAATTTAATGGTTTTGGGCGAGAATACTCTGACATAGTAGCAATTATCAACAATAAAAACAATACACTTGCAGCTATGATTACTTGTTTTTTCATATTTTTTTCTGTGCTAATTGTTTACACATTTCAAATTGCTGTTCTATTTCTTTGTATTCCTGTTCGGTTATGCGCCTTTCACCATACCACACATAGTCAAAAATGCGACTGATGCCTGCAAACGGTTCGGATAAAACAGTTGGTTCTAAATCTCTGTAGTATTCTTTATTAGTTTTTTCCGGTTTCCAGACAATCAAACCCCTATCCGTAAGTATCTTCAATATATGCAAATAGTGAAGTCTAACGCTATAACGATATTCGCCTTGACGAAGCGATTGTGTTATCAATGCCGGAAAATCCATTTCATGAATATCTTCCGTAATTTCCGCAAATGAAACATTCTGTGGATTTTTTCCCGTAATCAAGGTAAAGACACCTGTTTTCAATATGCTTGCTACTACGGTTATTATGGAGCCAATGGCAAGTATGTACAGTATAACTTCCCAAACATCGTATGGAATTGCATTGGCAAAAAACTCCGTCAATTTCTGATTCAGCCAGCGATTCAGAGCAGCTCCAAACGACGATGTCGGCGGAGGATCAAAACCGTAATCATAGTCTTTACTATTGCGATATGTGTCCAATACACCATCGTTTACATCAACTATTTTTGTTGTGGCAGAATCACGCGCTATGCCCGAAACGGATTGCGTGGATACCAATGTCGTTTCTGTCTGCAATTGTACGCTATCAACCGTCTCTGCTTTACAGCATAGGGAAAAAAAAGTCAAAAGAACTATAAAAACTAAACCTTGCATCAATAAGTTTCCTCCGGCAAAGAACTATCATGAGAGCTACCTATTTGACTGATTGCCGTAAAGAGCGAACCGCCTTCTTTCATTTCAACGATTGAAAAATACTTAAATGTGAATACTATTTGATACACTGAATACAGTATGACCTGAGCCACAATACTAATCATTGTAAAAAAGATTGACAGAACAGAAATATATGAAGGGACTTCTCCGGGTGATTCTGTGGAAAAAAACATATTTAACCCCATACCGAGATACATCGGTAAAGAGAATATACCGGTTATGATACTCACACCAATATACACAATCAGATAGAGACCGAATGTGCTCCACCAATGACCTTGCATAAGTGTCATACTACGCTTTATTGTTTCCCATGAATGTAAATTTTCATTAGCCATCACAGGAAAAACAATCAATAAAACGATAGAAAAATATATTCCCGGAATTATAAAAAACAGATAAGCTAAAATGGCTAAAAGTGAAGACAAGATACTCAAAAGTATATAGCGCGGTGTTTGACGCATACATCGTCTGATAAAATCTCTGGTATTAAAATTATCGCTGCCCTGTTTATGGATAACAATACAATATTCGGTGGCCATAACCATACACAATAAGAACGCAACTATCAATAAACCATAGGACATAACAAGCATTCCTACGAAGTTTCCCAAAATTCCAAAATCAGGATTTTGAGAAAATTCATGAATCCACGAAAAATAATCGGTCATTGCATAAGAAGTAAATATACCGGCAATGGCTGCAAGCGGAGCAACAAAAATAAAAAGAATTTTATAGAGACTTGAAAAATGCAACCGTATAAATTCTACGGAAGCACTTATTACTTGACCGAAATCCCGAACATAAGGGAATGGCGATGCTGTATTAGTTTCCATGCTGACTTCCTTTTCCATAAATATGTGGATAATAGATAAAATACCAAAGAATAAAAAGTAATGAACATCCGATAATTGCCACACTCAGCAGCATTGGCATTTCTGTGTAACGAGTGACAAATCCTTCGAGAAATGCTGCAAATGTAAAGAGCGGTATAAGCCCAAAACACATTTTCAAACCATTTTTGGCACCGCGCTTAAAACTGTGCAAACGAGAATATGTTCCCGGAAACAACATAGAATTACCCATCGTGATGCCTGCTCCACCGGCTATGATGATAACAGAAATTTCTATTGTACCATGAATCCATATAACGAGAGCACTATCCAAAAGCAGCCCATGTTGATAGAACAATGTTTGAAAAGCTCCGACCATTATGCCATTGTAGAGTAAAATCATCATTGTGAGTAAAGAAAACACAGACCCGCCAATATAGGCAAAAAATGAAACACGAATATTATTGAGTGCAATACCTATGAACATCGTTGTCGAACTCATAGATTTATAGACCGCCATGGGGTCACCGCTTTTGATATTAGCCAATGTCCTATTGACATAGCTTTCACCGAGAATGAGCCGTGCATAGGTAGAATCTTCAAAAGACGAGATTACACCGATTATTGCCCCCACCATAAACACAGCAAATGCCATAAGTAATGATATGCGCTCGGCATAATAGAGCACTGGCAATTCATCGCGCCAAAAAGTAATGAAACGATTGGTCCGCTCTTTTTTGACAGTATAAATTTTTTGATGAACGCGCACTGCCAAAGAGTTCAAATAGCGTGTTGTTTTTGATTTAGGGTAAAATGTACGAGAATAAGCAAGGTCATCCGTGGTCTGAATAAACAAATCGGCAAGGATATCCGGGTCTTGTACAGTTTTTTCTTCTATCAAACGGTCGAATTGCTTCCAGCGTTCTGTATTTTTGCGTATGAAGAGTTGTTCTCTCATAAATTTCCATTTAGATTCATTTTTAAGATGCAAAATAACACTATGGATACAATCAGAATCATAACAACGCAAAATGTTGAGCTTGAATATGAACTTGCTTCATTAGGAACACGCATTGGCGGCTATATCATAGACATACTCATTCAAGGTGGTTTGACATTGGTACTCATTATCGTTGCCGACATGATAAACACTGTTTTCGGATCTGAGTATTATGATGAGAATGAATGGTTTATGTTGTTTTTTCTCTTTCCTTACCTGCTTATAGCATTCTATTCACTTCTCTGTGAAATTGCTCTGAAAGGACAAACAATCGGTAAATTGTTACTCAAAACGCGCGTGGTTAAATTAGATGGGTCACAACCAACGTTCGGATCATATTTGTTACGGTGGTTGCTTGGCATCATAGATTTCGGTTTATGTTCAGGCATGGTAGCCCTTTTTACATTTTTAATCAACAAACAAGGTCAGCGACTTGGCGACATCGCCGCCGGAACTACCGTAATCAGCATTAAGCCGCGAGTCACCGTAGAAGAAGTCACAGCTCCGAATATCCCCGTCAACTATTTGCCTATTTACCCAGAAGTAAAACAATTAACCGATCGTGACATGGCAATCATTAACGATGTTATCCATACATCAACCAAACAAGATAATGAACAAGCGGTGGCGGCTTTGGCTGAGAAATTAAAACAAACTTTGTCTGTTTCATCCTCTTTAAGCAATATGGCATTTATTCAAACAATCGTCCGAGATTATTATTATTTTACAGCTGAGTAAAGAAACAACAAAGCCGCATACTATGATTGATATGCGGCTTTTATTTATTCGCTGATTATTCTTCCAAAGTACTAATATCGCCGACATCTAATCCCTGTGCTCTGGCTTTAAGCACTCTGCGCATAATCTTTCCGCTCCGTGTTTTTGGTAAAGATTCCACAAAAGCAATGCCGTCGGGCTTAGCAATAGGCCCAATTTCTTTAGACACATGATTTTTTAATTCATCCTCGAGTTCGCGGCTGCCGGTTTTTCCTTGCTTTAACAGAACAAAACAATGAATTGCATTTCCTTTTAATTCATGGGGTAAAGCAATTGCCGCCGCTTCAGCCACCGCCGGATGACTTACTAAAGCACTTTCCACTTCGGCAGTTCCTAAACGATAACCGCTTACTTTTATCACATCATCCAATCGCCCGATAATCCAAATATATCCATCATCGTCAATGCGCGCCGAATCGCCGGCTGTATAATATCCTTTTTCAGCAAATTCGCCCCAATATGTTTGTGCCCAGCGTTCAGCATCTCCCAATATCGTTCGCGCCATGCCCGGCGAAGGATGGGTAATGATTAACTTACCTTCTGCATTGGGGGGCACTTCATTGCCGGCATCGTCCACAACTTTTACAATAGTTCCGAAAAATGGCTTGCTTGCAGAACCCGGCTTTAATGGCATAGTCGGCATGGGTGCTATCATACATCCCCCCGTTTCTGTTTGCCACCATGTATCCACAATAGGGCATTTGCCGCCGCCGACGACAGAATGATACCATCTCCATGCTTCGGGATTGATTGGTTCTCCGACACTGCCCAATAATCGTAAGGTGCTCAGATCATGGCGTTTGACCCAATTATCGCCAAAACGCATCAATCCGCGAATTGCTGTCGGCGAAGTATATAGTATTGTAATACCATATTTTTCAATCATTTGCCACCATCTATTTGGATAAGGATGATTGGGAGCACCTTCATACATCATAATCGTTGTGCCATTGATAAGCGGACCATAAACCAAATAGGAATGCCCCGTAATCCATCCCGGATCCGCAGCGCACCAATAACGATCTTGATCTTTTATGTCAAACAGATAACGATGTGTGGTGGACGTATAAACAGAATAACCGCCATGTGTATGTACTAATCCCTTTGGCTTACCCGTTGTGCCGGAAGTATAAAGAATAAACAACATATCTTCGGCATCCATAACTTCCGTTTCGCATTTGGCTGAAGCAATCGGCAGGGCAGATAAATCATGATACCAAAAATCACGATCATTTTCCATTTCCACTTCATGCCCTGTGCGTTTGACAGTGATACATACTTCAATGGTAGGTGAACGCCTCATAGCTTCATTGGCAATAGATTTAAGATCCGTAATTTTTCCTCTGCGCCATCCCCCGTCTGCTGTCAATAAAACCCGACTATGAGCATCTTCAATACGAGCGGCCAGTGCTTCAACGCTAAAACCTCCATAGACCACACTATGAGCTGCACCAATTTTTGCACAAGCAAGCATTGCAATAGGTAATTCGGGGATTTGAGGCATATAGATAGTCACGATTTCGCCCTTTTTTACACCCATAGCTTTCAGAATATTGGCAAATTTACTCACCTCCCTGTTTAAGGCATGGTACGATAATGTACGCACATCGCCGGGTTCACCTTCCCAAATAATTGCCAATTTATTAAGTCGTGATGTATGCAAATGACGGTCAATAGCATTGAGAACAATATTCGTTTTTCCGTCTTTAAACCATTGAAAAAAAGGTTTTTCGGAATAATCAAACACGGTATTATATGGCTTAAACCATTGTAATTTTTGCGCTTCCGTATTCCAAAATTCCTCACGATGCTTTATTGAATAATCATACATAGACTGATAATCCGGCAACTCTGCATTGTCGAGAAACGTTTGGTCAGGCATATAGAATTTTTGCTCACTCATGGTAATCTCCTTACTTGTAGTTCATACTTCATTGTGCATTTCCAATTGACAGACTTGAAAAAGCTTTCTGCAAACTTACAAAGTTTTTACACTCATTGCATAGATTTCGCCATAACACCGTAATTTCGACAGTTGCAATAACCCTTTATGAACAATTGCATCACAAAATGGAACTTTTTTGCCTTTCGATGGTACATAGGGGCAGAACAAACAAATATATGACAATGCGACAATTTCTACTTTACAGCTTCGTAATGCTCATGATAGGTGCATTCGCAATCCAAGCTCAAGAAAGCGGTTGGATTGATAAAGACGGGTACAAACAGCAACTCTATAAGACCGGGGAAATCAAACAACTGCTGTATTCTTCGACAGGTGATACTATCATCACTGTCACAAAAGATTCCGTTTGGCATCGCTATCTGTGGGAGGCAAAATCAGGAAAATTGTTAAATACAAAAACTATATTGACAAAAAACTACATAAATGTGTATGGTATATGGTTCACACCGTATGCGAAGACTTATACTGTAGCCGCCCAAGATCAAGATAAGCACACATACATTTGGATTCATCGAAGTATAAATGATTCACTCATTGGTAAAGTAAAAGTAAGTTTGGAAAATATATATAATTGCTTTGCGTACTACTATGAAATTGATAAAGCATTATGGATTGGTAGAAGCACGAAATATGTATCACCCAGTTTCGATGGATCTACAATTAGTGGAGATATAGGTAAGTACATTCACAGCGACAGTACATTTACACCTATGTTAAAAATCAAGGGTTCACCTCAATCATTTGCAGCATCATATGATGGCAAAATTGCTACTTGGAACAGTATTACTGTGGAGGAAAAAACTTATAGAACAGCAAGACTAATTGACAAATTTGAACAGTATCATTATCGAGTTAATGTTGATAGCATAGAGAGTTTCAAGATTCCTACTGCTAGAAGTGCCTTCGATTTCGTATCTTTTCCGTTAGAAACAAATTTACAATATAGTAGCAATATTTCCCCCTTAGGAACACATGAATTTAATAATTTTCTCGATATATTTCAACATACTCATATACCCTCAGGTCTAAAAATTAAAAATTCCAACATAAATAATACTTTGTATCGACAAAGTTCTTCGAATGAAGATTTTCTTATTTTACCTATTGGATCACGTTTATTTATATACGATATATCAAGTAGAAAATTTATTGATTCGATTTCACTTGGAAAAAAAATTATCCACGCATCAATAAGTACAAAGAACAACATTTCCGTATATCTGAATGATAATCAACTAATTAATCTTTCCGCGCCAAGTAATAATGATTCAGTACAATCAATTATTAATATATCACACCCTATAAGGTATCAAGATTCGACAATCCTCTTCAATTCAATTAAGGATAGTTCGATAATAGAGTATATTTGGGATTTAGGAAATAGCAAAACTACTGTTGGTCAATATGTAAGTAATTCTTACCAAAATCCGGGAAAATATAATGTAAAATTATCAATCATTCGAAGAAAGAGTAATATCGTAGATACTGTATCAGAAAGTTCAACAGTAACAATATTACCTCTACTCAAACCAAATTTTGAGTCTGATAAAAACTATGGCTTAACACCACTTATTATAAACTTTAGAGATCTTTCACAAGGCGCGATTACAAAAAGAATATGGGATTTTGGGAACGGCATTAAAGACACTAATTCAAATCCTCTATATATTTTTAAGGGGAATGGTTACTATAATATTTCGCTTACAATATACGATGCTCTGTCGTATAAAACAATCACTAAGTTCGGATATATAACGACTGGAGATTTCCCACTTTTTACATTAGAAAAATCATATAACACTATTAACAAAGCACAAAGTTACTCACTTGGACAGTATCAAAAAACAGAATATAATAATGCATACCGAGCAGGTATAGTTATCAGAGATAGTTTGTTTGCTTATTTCCAAGAATGTTTGTATGAACATTACAATGAAGGAGGATCAAGTAAATCTTCATATAAGTTGGGAATGGATATTAGAAATACGGCACCATCACCATACTCCTATATATATCACACCGTTGAGTTCGGACCCTATCCTTGTGATTATCCATCAAAAGTAAAGATAATTCCATATCGTAAATCAGGTATGGTAACATCAACTATAATACAAACAAAATTTACAATGAACCCAAGAACTTACGAGTCACTTTATTTCACAAAAAAAGGTGAATTTGCCCCTTCCGGCTGGTCACATGACTTTAATGGTGTCTTTTTACCCGATGGCACCGATATCTTTCTCTTCAGAAATAAACTATCGAATCTGCAATTCTTCTATAAGGATACCACTGCTTTTCAAAGGATAGATTTCGCTACACAGTTCTCCGATATTTTTGCTATGCCTGATTCGCTCTCATGCCTTCTATTTACGAATCCCGCTTTTGATCTTTCTGACTC
>JAYRWZ010000112.1:0-5285 GCA_041917875.1 Chloroflexota bacterium
ACATATTATCCGCATACAAAAACAATGGTTACGCAAGCGAAGGGAACATCCACGTCGTATTTTACAGCGGGAGAAAACAGTGTTTATCTTGAAAAAGTGGATTCTGCCGACAGACAAAGAAAAAAAGCAATTGTGCAAGTGCGCGACAGTTTTGGGAGAAATGTCAGTGGTCTGCCCAAAAAAGCATTTACTGTGAAAGATACTTCAATGGTGATATATGCTGTTGAACAAACGACGGCTTCTACGTCAATGGCAGCCGATATTGTTGTGCTTATGGATTGCAGCGGCAGCATGAGCAGTTCTATTAATGGTGTAAGAACTAATGTCGCCAATTTTGTGAATAATATTTCTGCACGAGGTATTGATGCTCGTATCGGTTGTATCTTGTACGGCGATGATATAATAGAAACGTTAAACCCTACTTCTTCAATCAAAGATTTTCAAGAATTTTTTACACAGGCGAAAGCTACTGCACCTGATGAAATTTCTTCGGAGGCAATTTACAGAGCAGCACAAATGTCTTTCCGCCCGAATGCACAAAAGATAGTATTGTTAATTACGGATGATTGCGCTTTGCAAGAAAATGCCAATCATACCGAAGAGTCATTAACGAAGGATCTGTGGAATGCCGGTGCACAATTATATTCCGTGGTAAACCCTGCCAAACACAATGCCGGAATTGTCACACGATTAAGCTTGGGACGTGATTATGATATTTCACAACCTTTTACTGAAGTGTTGGATAATATAAGCGGCGATATAACCACCACGTATGAAATAACCTATGGACCAAAACCAATAGTAAAACCGCAAGTATTTGTTTTGCGAGGTACTGTTACGAATGATAAATCATGGGCGGTAGGAGCTTCTGTTGCGGCAACCGGCAGTCAAGGAAATAGTCTTTCATTTAAGTCAAATTCTATTACCGGCAATTATGAAATTGTAGTGCCGATAACGAAAAAAGATAATTTTACGGCGGTTGCTTCGGCAAGCGGTTATTTTGATGAAATGCAAAATATCAATGCACAATCCGTCAAAGTCGGCGATACTTTAGTCAAAAATTTTGTGATGAAAAGAGCTGTGATTACATTGTGTGGAACTTTAATTGATGAAAATTCAAAACCTGTGCAAGGGGTAATTCGTTTAGAAAATTCTCAAAGCAATAAAGTTATTGATTCGATAAAAACAAATAATGACGGCAAGTATTGTTTTGAATTACCGGAAAACACTGCCTTGCGTTTTAATGCAAAAATTCAGGACTTTATCGTACAGCCCATAGATTTTAATTCTTCTACTATGAAAAAAGGTGAACAAAACGTAATAAATTATCAAGTGATGAGCATTGACCATGCTATTGTGTCCGGCGCAACATTTAAGTTGCAGAATATATTCTTTGAATTTGGTAAAGCAGACATCACCTCGGCAAGTGCGCCCGAGTTACAGCGTTTGTTTGAGTTTTTGCGTGAGTATCCGCGCATCAGAGTAGAAGTTTCGGCTCATACGGATGCTGTGGGAAGCGACGAAGCAAATATGACCCTATCGAACAATCGCGCCAAATCGGTGGTTCAGTATCTTCAACGCTTGGGCATTGACGCATCACGAATGGTATCGCAAGGATATGGCGAAACTAAGCCGGTCGGGGATAATGCAACGGATGAGGGGAGAGCACTTAATCGTCGGGTGGAGTTCAAATTGATACGATAAACTCGTTAAAATCAATAAAATAACTACGAAGTCGCCATCGATAAAGTGGCGACTTTTTTTATAATCATTCCATAATATTAGCACTCTCTACAATAGAGTGCTAATGAGCTTCGTCACTGCGCTCGCTTCGGCAAACATTTAACACATATTTGGTTTTTTTTATAATTTAATTCAATTTGGAGGTCTTCATGACAGTAACACCATTGCACGACAGAGTGATTGTACGCCCTTCCGCACCGGAAGAGGTAACAACAGGCGGCATTATTATTCCTGACACAGCAAAAGAGAAACCCATGCAGGGTGAAATCATCGCCGTTGGTCCGGGTAAAGTAACCGATGACGGCAAACAAGCTGCTTTGCAAGTTAAAGTAGGCGATAAAGTTCTTTATGGCAAATATGCAGGCACGGAAATTTCTGTTTCCGGCGAAGAATTACTTATCATGCGCGAAAGCGACATTTTTGCAGTTATTGCATAATTTCTTGATTATTAAAAATTTATTTCAAAAGGAGAAAATATAATGGCTTCAAAAATCATTAACTTTGATGTGGATGCCCGCACTAAATTAAAACGCGGTGTTGACCAACTTGCTAATGCTGTTAAAGTAACATTAGGACCAAAAGGTCGCAATGTGATTATTGATAAAAAATTCGGCGCTCCGACTGTCACAAAAGACGGTGTGAGCGTTGCTAAAGAAATCGAATTGGAAGATGCAATCGAAAACCTCGGTGCACAAATGGTAAAAGAAGTCGCTTCTAAAACAAGTGATGCAGCCGGTGACGGTACAACTACGGCAACCGTTCTTGCTCAATCTATCGTAGCAGAAGGCCTTAAAGTCGTTACCGCCGGTGCTAATCCAATGGATTTAAAACGCGGTATTGATATTGCCGTTGCTGAAATCACAAAAGAATTGAAAAATATCAGCCGTGAAGTCGGTGGTAAAAAAGAAATTGCTCAAGTAGGGACAATATCTGCGAATAATGATGCAACAATCGGTAATTTAATTGCTGATGCAATGGAAAAAGTTGGTAAAGACGGTGTTATCACTGTTGAAGAAGCCAAAGGTACAGAAACATCTATGGATGTTGTCGAAGGTATGCAATTCGATCGCGGTTATTTATCTCCATATTTCGTGACAGATGCCGACACAATGGAATGTGTGCTTGATGATCCGTATATCCTTATTCACGATAAAAAAATCAGCAATATCAAAGATTTACTCCCGATATTAGAAAAAACTGCACAATCAGGTCGCGGTTTATTGATTATTGCCGAAGATCTTGAAGGCGAAGCACTCGCTACTCTTGTTGTGAATAAATTACGTGGCACATTACGCGTTGCAGCAGTTAAAGCTCCGTGCTTTGGCGATCGCCGTAAAGCTATGTTAGAAGATATTGCAGTGCTCACAGGCGGTACTGTCGTCAGCGAAGAAAAAGGATTTAAACTTGAAAGTGCAACACTTGCATATCTTGGTACAGCAAAACGCGTTGCTATTGACAAAGATAATTCTACCATCGTTGAAGGTGCCGGTAAATCTGAGGATATTAAAAAACGCATCAATGAAATTAAAGCGCAAATCGAAAAAACAACAAGCGATTATGACCGCGAAAAATTACAAGAGCGTTTGGCTAAATTATCTGGCGGCGTAGCTGTATTGCGTATCGGTGCTGCAACAGAAGTGGAAATGAAAGAGAAAAAAGCTCGCGTTGAAGATGCTCTTCATGCCACACGTGCTGCGGTAGAAGAAGGTATAGTACCGGGCGGTGGCGTAGCATATTTACGCACAGTACAAGTCCTTGATAATTTAACACCGGACAATCATGATATTAAAACCGGTATCAATATTATCAGACGCGCAGTAGAAGAGCCATTGCGCCAAATTACGGCAAATGCGGGCTTAGAATCATCGGTAATAGTTAATCGAGTTAAAGAAGGTACAGGCGCATTTGGGTTTAATGCCGGCACAGAAGTCTATGAAGATCTTCTTGTAGCAGGTGTTATAGATCCGACGAAAGTATCTCGCGTAGCATTAGAAAATGCTGCATCGGTAGCAAGTTTGCTTATCACAACAGAAGCAACAATTACAGAGAAAAAAGAAGAGAATAAAGTTCCTGCAATGCCTCCGGGCGGCATGGGCGGTATGGATTATTAAGAATCTGTGCTTGAGAGAAAAAATCCCGTTTCGAGAAAATCGGAACGGGATTTTTTTATATGAGAGAAATTGAATAGGAATTAATCTTGTGGCGCATGAAAAATACTAAAACTCTTTTCAATAGGTTTAATGTTTATAGTTTGTTTCCAAAATTCAGTACATATATGTTCATAATACTATGGAGTATAATATGGTTTTAGTATGTTCATGATGATATCAACCGATTTCCCTGCACTGTATTGGTCAATATTTACGCATCCTATCACTTCACCTTTATTGTTCAACACTATGTATTTACAGCCGGAAAATGTTGCTTGATAGTCATTCCATGATTGTTTCGCACCGTTAATATAATAATCATACTCAGGATTATCTTTTTTAAATTTTTCAAATTCCACTTTACGAGAACAATTGACAAAAGACACATATAATAAAGTGCTGTCAATATTACTCTTTTGTGCTTTTGCTTTAAGAGAGTTAAATATTAGCTTACACTTTACACATTCACCTAATGAGTTTAGCTCAATGACCGCAAATCGTTTTTTACCTTTGAATTGTAATAGTAAATCTTCATGTTTTTCACCCGCTGATGCAGTGAGTATGAAGATACTCGTGAGTATCAATACGATAATATAATTGATGCTTATATTCTTCATGATGATATTTATTGTAGTGGATAAAAGGTCATAACCCACCCTTCTTCATCTGAAGCCACAGTGCTTATTACTGAGTGCGAATGTGGGTCATATCCTACAAGAGATTCATGCTTTTGAGAATTGTTTAAGCGGTATGAGGAGACTAATTGACCACGTGAATTGTATTCTTGAGCCAAATAGTTGTTTGTATCACGATTGATGACTTCGATCATTAGGATAATAATATTTCCACTGTTTTTTGAAGGTAAGACATTCGTTATAGTGACATATCCGCCACCTTCAGAGAAAATGCTGTTTCTACTCTTAGGAGATATGAGCGATTTTTGGACATCCGCTACTCTGCTAACATTGGTAAGTGGGAAACTATGAATAACATCAACAGATGTGAAAATAAAAATACTATCAGTATATGGATGAATTATAAATTCTGTATCTCCTGAAATACACAAATAGTTATATTTGTTTTCTTTATAATTACTATTTGAGAAACTATATAATTTCTTTTTTCTTGTTTCTACTACTTCTCCCTGTGAATTTATCTTACAAAAAACTGGTATTTCATTGATGACATTTTGATCAGTATATAGCTTTATGGTTTGAAGCGCATAGTTATACCAATAGTGACTTTTATCTTTGTTAGAAAAAGAAAATGTATATTCAGGTAGCTGTACAATGGTTGTATAGAGAGTGTCAAATTTAGTCGGCAAAATCCATGTTACTGTTTTTTTTTGACTAAGTATATTGTATCGCATTATGCCATTAAAATTCTTCGTTA
>JAYRWZ010000113.1:0-3078 GCA_041917875.1 Chloroflexota bacterium
CAAAACCATCATGCACGATATGCTGATGACAATTCCCGCTGTTGAAATAGAATATGCCCAGGCGGTTCATGCCGAAACACTGATGGAAGTGATTGATTTTGAAGATGATGACAGTATAGTGTTTCTTGTTGCCGTGCGACTTGGAACTACTCGTTTGATTGACAATGCTCTCTGGCATCCATAAAATACGTTTGTCTGCGTCTGTGCGAATGATTCTTGGTTTGTAATTTTACATTATGCGCTTTTTCTTTTATTGTTTGTGTGTTTTCACAATCACTTCTGCCGTATTTGCTCAACAAACAACAGTGCAAGGAACTATCCTTGATGCCCATTCTCATAAAGCTATTCCCTTTGCAGTTATAACAATTCAACAACTTCAGAAATCATATTCTGCCAATGAACAAGGGAAGTTTGTCATTAAAAATCTTCCGAATGGCAGTTATCATCTTGATATCAGATCTATTGGCTATCGTCCCGATCATATTGACATCGATGTGCCCGTATCGGCTTCGATTACTATCACATTAAGCCCTTTACCGATTGAATTGCCGGCCGTGGTTGTCACAGACAGGGCATCCAATTCTTCAAAATTGACAGAACTAAGGGAGCATGATCATATCCTTCATGGCAATGAATTACAAAGAGAGCTTGGGCAAACTTTAGCAGCAACTTTACGGAATGAAGCAGGGCTTGCAGTACGTTCTATGGGACCTGCTCCTGCACGACCGGTTATTCGCGGACTTAGCGGCAACCGTGTCCAAATAAATGAAGATGGTGTGCCGGCGGCGGATTTATCGGCAACATCTCCCGACCATGCCGTTGCTATAGATCCTGCTATGATGGAACAAATAGAAATTATCAGAGGACCGAAGACATTACTGTATTCGCCGTCAGGGATGGGAGGTGTTGTTAATGCCATACGTGATGATATACCGCGCATCCTTTTACATGACGCATTGTTTTCTGTTGCCGGTGGCTATGAATCGGTACTGCAAGGTGGTTCAGCCCTTGCTTCGGCAGAAATTCCCATCGGTTCATTTGCATTCAAGGCGATGGGCGGATTGCGCTCCACACACAATATTTCTGCTCCCACGGGCATATTAGCAAATACAGATATCACAACGTCACATTTATCATTTGGTGGAGGATTAATTGATGAACATGCCGATATCGGAGCATCATTCGCCCAGTTTGCATCAGACTATGGAATCCCCGGTGGATTTATAGGTGCTCATCCTAAGGGTGTACGTATTGAAATGTTGAAACGTACTGTTAATGCTCGCACAGCTTTCCATATTCATGGAGATTTTGCAGATGATATCCGCCTCAATCTTTCCCGTACTTTTTATCGTCACAATGAAAAAGAATCGAATGGTGCTGTCGGAGCTGCATTTTTTGTGACGACTTATGCAGGAAACATTGATGTCATTCAACATAGTAATCCGCTTTTTGATAATGGCACTCTCGGTGGATATTTTTCGCTGAAATATTATAGCTACGGAGGATTTGTTTTCACTCCGCCCAATACTGTATTTGAGTGCGCACCATATATTTTTGAAGAATGGCATTGGGGGAAGACAGAATTCCAGACTGCTTTACGTTTTAATTATTTGTCTATTAGTCCTGAGCAAGAAAAAAATACTCGTATCGGGCGCATAGAACACAAAAATTTCGCATCATTATCGGCTTCTATTTCTGTGCTCCATTCCATTAATGACAATATTGCGCTGGGTGGCACATTCACTCGTTCTAATCGTCCGCCTACTGCCGAAGAATTATTTTCATTGGGTCCGCATCTGGCTGCTTATTCGTATGAAACAGGCAATCCGAATTTACCGAATGAACTCGGTTATGGTGCAGAATCATTTATTCATTACAAAGACAGCACTATCACAGTGAGTGCTACCGGTTTTTTGATGAAGTACTCATCATTTATTACTCCGAGAAATACAGGCGATACCAATTATGCTACATTTTTACCCGTTTTTTCTACATCGGCTGTATATGCAAGAATATGGGGCATGGAAATGAAAACAACCCAACAATTAGGCAATGGATTTTCAAGTGAAATAACAGCCGGTTATACGGTCGGTGATAATATGGATGAACAAAGACCATTGCCAATGATTCCTCCGTTAAAAGGTTTGTTTTCATTACAATACAGTCGAAACAATTGGAATGCGGGTTTACGCGTGGAAACGGCTGCCTCACAATTACGCACAGATACTTTTGAAGAAATAACGCAAGGTTATACAATTTGCGGGGCATATATACAAACCAGATTTTCTTTGGGAACATTGGTCAATGCGGTTACTGTAACGATTGATAATCTCTTTAATACTATATACAGAAATCATCTTTCAAGAATTAAATCTATTTTCCCGGAACCCGGAACGAATATTCGTCTTCATTGGAGAACATATTTTTAAGTTTGTAATCATACACCGAATTTGTAAAAATTGTTATACTTTTCATATTCAAGTATTGGGTTTATACATCATTCTTGTGTGTTTGCCGGAACTTCTGTAATTTTGAAGAGGATGTTTTGCATATTCGAAATGTTGCGTGAACTCATGAACGACATAAGCTATGAATGCAATGCTTGATTTACAAAAACTTTATCGACCACTGCAACCAACGGTCAAACAATCAGGGCAAAGTGTTTCTTATTGTGAAGTTTCGCCCGATGATAAACTCTCACATGTCATCTATTGTTACTGGGAGCTGAAAACGAATGAAAAACTCAATGAAGACTTTACATATCGTGTTGTGGCTGATGGTTGTATTGATATCTTCTTTGAACTTGACAATCCATCGGAAAATTTTGTTATGGGTTTTTGTAAACACTACACGGAATTCACCCTAAGTAATTATTTTCACTATGTCGGTATTCGTTTTTTTCCGACAATGTTTCCTACCTTATTTAAGGTAAATGCTAAAGAACTAAGCAATCGTTTTGAAAAACTTGATGCAGTCAATCAGGAAGCTTCTCGATTTATTAGTACCCATTTTTCTAAAAAAGATAATATTTCTGTTATAAAATCAATATTGGATACTTATTTCATAGACATGATTGCC